>JASFSB010000244.1:0-4461 GCA_050114615.1 Gammaproteobacteria bacterium | reverse complement strand
GGGGCTTTCACGCAAGTACATGCGTAAAGCCGTCGAAAGCTCCCTGAAGCGACTCCAGACCGACTACATCGATCTGTATCAGGCCCACATCGACGACCCACAGACGCCGCTCGAGGAAACGTTGAGCGCGTTCGGTGAGCTGATCGACGAAGGCAAGGTGCGGGCGATCGGCGCTTCGAATTACACAGCGCAGCGGCTGGCGACGGCGCTCAGGGTCAGCGAACAACACGGCCTGCCGCGATTCGAGACCTTGCAGCCGCACTACAACCTCTACGATCGCGATCAGTTCGAAGGCGATCTGGCGAATTTGTGCCGGCGCGAGGAGCTCGGCGTCATTCCCTATTTCTCACTGGCCAGCGGATTTCTGACCGGCAAATATCGCACCGAAGCGGACGTTGTCGGGCGTGCGCGGGCCGATCTGGTCAGCGCGATGCTCAACCCGCGCGGATTCGGGATTCTGGAGGCACTCGATGAGGTCGCGGCCGCTCATTCGGCGACACCGGCTCAGATCGCGCTCGCCTGGCTCCGCGCGAAGGGCGTCGCAGCACCGATCGCCAGCGCAACCAGCGTCGATCAGCTCAACGAGCTGCTGGCATTCGTCGACATCGAGCTCAGCGATGACGAACTCACGCGACTCGAGTAATTAGTACGCTCACCCTGAGATATACTCCAACGCCCGATCATTCATTTCGTTTTCTACCGTTCTCTATGAGTCTGCATGTCGCGCTAAATCACAAGACCCTCTATGACTACGACAGGCGCGTCGAAATGGGGCCGCAGGTCATCAGGCTGCGACCCGCCGCCCATAGTCGAACCCCGATCCTCAGCTACGCACTCAAGATCGAACCGAGTGGCCACTTCGTGAACTGGCAGCAGGATCCGCACGGCAATTTCATGGCCCGCGTCGTCTACCCGGAACCGATCGATCACTTCCATATCGAGGTGGATCTCGTCGCAGACATGGTCGTCCACAATCCGTTCGACTTCTTCCTCGAGCCCGACGCCGAGCACTACCCTTTCACTTACGGCCGGACTCTGCGACAGGATCTGGATCCGTTTCTCGAAGGCGAACCGATGACACCGCGACTGCAGGAATGGCTGGACAGCCTGGACCTGCCCGAAAACCCGAAGTCAGTCGATTTCCTCGTCGAGCTGAACCGGCGCATTCAAAGCGACATCGGCTATGTCATTCGCCTGGAACCAGGAGTCCAGACGCCCGAACAGACGTTGTCTCTGGGTTCCGGATCCTGTCGTGACAGCGGCTGGCTGCTCGTGCAGGTCCTGCGTCACTTTGGCATCGCGAGTCGTTTTGCTTCCGGTTATCTGATTCAGCTCGTGCCCGACGTCAAATCGCTCGACGGGCCTTCCGGCCCGGAGCAGGACTTCACGGATCTGCACGCCTGGGCCGAAGCGTATCTGCCCGGGGCAGGCTGGGTCGGTCTCGATCCGACGTCGGGGCTGCTCGCCGGCGAAGGACATATTCCGCTCGCATGTGCACCGCATCCGATCAACGCGTCGCCGATTTCCGGCTCGATCGGCGACTGCAAAACAGAGTTTCGTCACCAGATGAAGGTGACGCGCGTGGCGGAATCGCCGCGCGTGACAAAGCCCTATTCCGATACGCAATGGCAGAAGATCGACACATTCGCGCGACAGGTCGACGCGGATCTCAGAACCAACGACGTGCGACTGACGATCGGCGGTGAGCCGACGTTCGTTTCGAGCGACGATCCGGATTCTGCCGAATGGAATACCGCGGCAACCGGTCCGACCAAGCAGAAGCTCGCCGCGACACTCATCGCGAAACTCAAAGACCGCTTTGCACCGAACGGACTGCTGCATTTCGGTCAGGGCAAGTGGTATCCCGGAGAGCAGCTGCCGCGCTGGGCGTTCTCGCTGTACTGGCGAAAAGACGGGCGGCCGCTCTGGGACGATTCACAACTGGTTGCGTATCCGGGCACTGACTGCAACGCGACGATCGAGCAGGGAGAACGCTTCCTGTGCGCGATAGCCGAGCGCCTCGAGATAGACGCGAGTCATATCATGGCCGCCTGGGAGGATCCGTGGCATTTCCTGGGGCAGGAACGAAAGCTCCCGGAAAACCTCGACCCCGCCACCAACAAGCTCGACGATCCGATGGCGCGTGAGCGCCTCGCCCGAGTCTTCGAGCGCGGGCTGGACAAGCCGGCCGGTTATGTCCTGCCGGTGCAGCGCTGGAACGCGGCCGACCAATCCCGCCGCTGGGTCAGCGAGCCATGGCGAGTTCGCTCCGGGAAGCTGTTCCTGCTGCCCGGCGATTCACCGATCGGATTTCGCCTGCCGCTGCCGTCACTGCCGTACCTCGAGCCCGACGTGTACCCCTACGTCATCCCGGCCGATCCGACGGCGCAGCGCGCTGCGTTGCCGGAACCCGATCCGCGACGCCAGCCATTTCGGCAGCGCCGCGCTGCTGCCGCCGCCGGCGAGCCGCCACAAAACTTCGTGCCTCAGGCTGCCGGCTCACCGCGACAGGACCATTCCCGCGCAGCGCTGGCCGTCGAGCCGCGCAACGGGCGGCTGTGCGTGTTCATGCCGCCGGTCGTGGAACTGGAAGATTATCTCGATCTGATCGCCGCGATCGAGGATACGAGCGCCGAACTCGATATACCGATCCAGGTCGAAGGCTACGACCCGCCTCACGACCATCGCCTGAACGTCATCAAGGTGACTCCCGATCCCGGCGTCATCGAGGTCAACGTCCATCCGGCAAACAGCTGGGATGAGATGGTCACGATCACCGAGGGCCTGTACGAAGATGCGCACTTCAGTCGGCTGTCAACAGAGAAGTTCATGGTCGATGGCCGACATACCGGAACCGGTGGCGGCAATCATCTGGTCCTGGGCGGCGCGACGCCAAACGACAGCCCGTTTCTGCGGCGGCCGGATCTGCTACGCAGTCTGATTACCTTCTGGCAGCACCATCCGGCAATGTCTTACCTGTTCTCCGGACTATTTATCGGACCGACGAGCCAGGCACCGCGTGTGGACGAAGCACGGCACGACTCACTGCACGAGCTCGAGCTTGCGTTCAGTCAGCTCCCCGGGCGCGACGAAACACCGGCGCCGTGGCTCGCGGATCGCCTGTTTCGCAATTTGCTGATCGATGTCACCGGTAACACTCACCGCGCAGAAATCTGCATCGACAAACTATTCTCGCCCGATGGCCCCGCCGGACGGCTCGGGCTGGTCGAATTTCGTGCCTTCGAAATGCCGCCGCACGCGCGCATGAGTCTTGCCCAGCAGACGCTGCTGCTTGCGATCGTGGCGCGCTTCTGGAAGCAGCCATACGAAGGCGATCTCGTCCGTTGGGGAACGCAGCTGCACGATCGCTTCATGCTGCCGCACTTCATCTGGCGCGATTTGCTCGATTGCATCGACGACATGCGGCAGGCCGGATACGAGCTCGAGAGCGAGTGGTTTGCGCCCCACTTCGAATTTCGTTTCCCGGTTTGCGGCCAGATCAATTTCGGCTCGATCGAGATCGAGCTTCGGCAGGCGCTGGAACCCTGGCACGTCCTCGGTGAGCAGGGCGAGGTCGGCGGTACGGTCCGCTACGTCGATTCCTCGGTCGAGCGCATGCAGGTCGCGGTCAGAGGCCTGAGCGGAAACCGCTATACAATCGCCTGCAACGGCAAAGTCGTCCCGCTGGCGCCCACCGACCGCGCCGGGGAATTCGTAGGCGGAATTCGCTATCGCGCCTGGCAACCGGCGGCGTGTCTGCATCCGACGATCCCGATCGATGCGCCACTGACGGTGGATCTCTACGATCACTGGTCCGGCCGTGCAGTCGCAGGCTGCACGTATCATGTCGCGCATCCGGGCGGTCGGAATTTCGAAACGTTTCCTGTCAACTCCTACGAGGCGGAAAGCCGCCGTCTCGCTCGCTTCTTTCCTTTCGGGCACAGCACCGGTCCCGGTGATCCCCCAAAGCAAATTACGCGGCCGGAATTTCCCTGCACACTGGATCTGCGATGGACGCATTGACACCCGAAGCGATGCGCGAGCTGCTGACCGCCTATCACACGCCGGAGGGGGTTCTGGACGAGGCGGTCGCAAGTGACGGATCGATCAAGCCGGCCTGGCAGCCGGTATTCGATCGATTCGCACGCATGAGCGACAGCGAACGCAACTTACTGCAGGAAACGGCCCAGCGCCTGCTCGGCGAAAACGGTGTGACGTTCGTGGCTCAGGACGATGCGGACAGCCGCAGCCGCCCGTGGAATCTCGATTTGTTTCCGCTGCAGATTTCCGCCGACGACTGGCGCACGCTCGAGGCCGGCCTGATTCAGCGTGCACGCGTTCTCAACGACACACTGGCGGATCTCTATGGTCCGCAGCGCCTGCTGAAGGCCGGCATCCTCCCGCCCAGCGTTGTTTTCGGCAACCCGCAGTTTCTGCCGCCGTGTGCCGGCGTCAGCGTGC
>JASFSB010000243.1:0-4478 GCA_050114615.1 Gammaproteobacteria bacterium | reverse complement strand
GCACCCTCGATGCGCTGCCCGACGCGAAGCGGCGCAGAATCGCTGCCGAGACGCTCGATATTTACGCGCCCATCGCCAACCGGCTCGGCATCAACAGTCTGAAGATCGAGCTCGAGGAACAGGGCTTCAAGGCGCGTTTCCCGACCCGACACCGGGTGCTCACGCAGCAGCTCCGCAAGCTCGTCGGCGGGCAAAAATATTCGTTTCGTCGCATTGAGGCACAGCTGAAGAAGCTGCTCAAGGAACGGCAGATCGAAGCGCGCTTCGTCAGCCGTCAAAAGAACATCTACAGTATTTATCGCAAGATGAAGCGCAAGCGCGCGCATCTGTCCGAAATCGTCGATCTGTTCGGTATGCGGATCATCGTTGCAGATGTCGATCAGTGCTATCGAGTGCTCGGGCTCGTGCATCAGCTGTTCAAACCGATGCCGGGACGGTTCAAGGACTACATCGCCATTCCACGCGTCAACGGCTACCAGAGCCTGCACACGACGCTGTTCGGTCTCAAGGGTGTGCCGCTGGAGGTGCAGATTCGAACGGAGGAAATGGATAATGTCGCCGAGCGCGGGATTGCTGCAACCTGGCGCTACAGAGCGTATGAGAAGTCCACCAATCCGGCTGAAGAGCGTGTCCGCCGATGGCTCGCCGGCATCGTCGACGTTGATGGCTCGGGCGATTCAGAAGAGTTTCTCGAGACCGTTCGTGTCGACCTCTTTCCGGACAATGTTTACGTATTTACGCCACGCGGTGACATCATGCGGTTGCCACGCGGCGCGACGACGATCGACTTTGCTTATGCGGTTCACACCGATGTCGGTGATCGGTGCGTGTCAGCCACGATCGATCGGCGCAACGTGCCGTTGAAAACGACGCTCAACAACGGCGATACGGTCGAGATCATCACTCAGCGCGGCGCACGCCCGGATCCAGCCTGGGTCGAGCATGTCGTGACTGCAAAGGCGCGCAATGCGATTCGGGCAAGGCTGAGGACGCTGCAGCGCAACGAGGCTCGTCGACTGGGGCAGCAGTTGCTGAATCAATCGCTGCGGCCGTACTCGGTGACGCCGCTGATGTTCAGGCGTGCGCGCCTGGATGAAGCGCTCCGGACGCTCGAGGTGCCGAATCTCGAAGCGCTGCATGAGCGCATCGGTCTCGGATTGCTGCCCGCCTCGCTCGCTGCCGGTCAGATCGCCGGTCTCGCGACGGACGAAACCCAGGACCATTCCGACAGCCGCAGGCCACTGGCCGTCGCCGACAGTGGGATGGTGCTTCGCTACGGCCGCTGCTGTCTGCCGATCCCGGGTGACGATATCGTCGGCTTCATGTCGGTCGGGCGCGGAATCGTGATTCATCGAGCGGACTGTCGCAATCTCGCAGAATTTCGCAATCATCCGTCGCGCTGGGTCCCCGTGGACTGGAAGAATCGTGCAGGTGATCAGTTCCTGACAGAGATTCAGGTCAGAACGATGGATCGCGTCGGTGTGCTTGCCGAGGTCTCCGGTACCATTTCGACGCAGCAAAGCAATATCGAATACGTGCAGGTCAACACGGACTTCGATGGCGCCGTTCAGACGTTTCGACTGCGTGTGCGCGACCGTGGCCATCTCGCTCACGTCATCCGAGCGCTCCGAAAAGTTCAGGGTGTGGTAAAAGTCACCCGCACGACGCACTAGAGGCACGCTCCAGATATGAAAACTCCGATCAGCACTGAGCGGGCGCCAGCCGCCATCGGAACTTACTCTCAGGCAATCCGCAGCGGTGAGACGATCTATTTGTCTGGTCAGATTCCGCTCGATCCCGGGACGATGGAACTCGTCGGCACGGAGCCCGGCGCACAGATTCATCAGGTATTCCGTAACCTGGCGGCTGTTGCGGAAGCTGCCGGCGGGTCTTTGGCTGATGTCGTCAGGCTCAGTGTCTATCTGACCGATCTGGGTAATTTCGCGCTGGTCAACGAAATAATGGCTGAATACTTTACCGAGCCCTACCCGGCGCGTGCTGCTATCGGAGTGGCGGCTCTGCCGCGGGCGGCTCTGGTCGAGATGGACGCCATCGCACACATTGCCTGACACATCCGTGACGACGGGCGTTGCAGCCACAGCAGGTTAAACAGGATGTCTTCGCATTGCCGGTCGCCGCACTGCGCGGTGTCGGTGCGCGCATCTCCGAGAAACTCGAACGCCTCGGTGTACACAGCATCGGTAACCTGCTGTGTCTGCTGCCGCGGCGTTACGAGGACCGTACGCAGTTGCGGGCCATCGGATCGCTCCGTCCCGGGGACAAGGCACTCGTAACCGGTCATATCGAGCTGGCGGAGATCGCAGTCAGGCGCCGCCGCAGCCTGCTGTGCCGCCTCGCCGACGGCACCGGCGCACTGACGCTGCGGTTCTTTCATTTCTCGCCGCAGGTACAACAGCGTCTCGTCAGAGGTGCACAGATCCGATGCTTCGGAGAGGTGCGCGCCGGGCGGACCGGTCTCGAAATGGTGCATCCGGAGTGGCGGCTGAGCGAGCCCGGCGGCAGCGAGGGAGAGACCGCATTGACGCCGGTATATCCCACGACCGAGGGGCTGCATCAGCAGCGCGTACGCGAACTCGTCACGCAGTCGCTGGCTCGCATGCATGCGAGCGTCCTCACGGATCCGCTGGCGGACTGGCTCGACGAGAGCTGCGCCAGCCTGCCGGATGCGTTCGAACATCTCCACCGGCCTCCGGCCGACGTTGACCTGACACAGTTCACCGAGGGCACGAGTCGCTGGCACCGGCGCCTCGCCATCGAAGAGTTGATCGCGCACCGGCTGAGCCTCAAGGCCAGCCTGCCGAAAGCGGGCATGGAGACCGCTGTGCCGCTGCCTGCACAAAGGCAGCGCCTCGAGCGGCTGAGCGCGAATTTTGGTTTTCAACTGACGAACGCGCAGCGGCGCGTCGTTGCGGAGATCCTGCGCGATATCTCCTCGCAGACGCCGATGGTGCGGCTCGTTCAGGGCGACGTTGGCTGTGGTAAAACCGTGGTCGCCTGTGCGGCAGCGCTGACGGCCGCCGACTGCGGACGACAGGTTGCATTCATGGCGCCGACGGAATTGCTGGCCGAGCAGCATTACGCGAACCTGTCCGCCTGGCTGGCGCCACTGAATGTCGATGTGGAACTCGTGACGGGTTCGCAGGACGCAGCGACACGTGCGCGCGTGCGCGCGCGGCTCGGTGCTCGTCGAGCCGTGGTCGCGATCGGTACGCACGCGCTGTTTCAGGAAGGCATCAAATTCTCTGCGCTCGCGCTCGTCATCATCGACGAGCAGCATCGCTTTGGTGTCGAGCAGCGATTACAGCTTTGGCGAAAAGGCACGAAACAGTCGCTGACCCCGCATCAGCTCATCATGACGGCGACTCCGATTCCCCGAACGCTGGCGATGACGGCCTATGCAGATCTGGAGTTCTCGACGATCGACGAGCTGCCCCCGGGGCGCAGACCTGTACGCACGGTGGTATTACCGGAGTCGCGGCGGGCCGAGCTGACGCAGCGGCTGGCAGCGCAGTGTGCACAGGGACGCCAGGCCTATTGGGTATGTCCGCTGATAGAGGAATCGGAGCACATCGAATCAAGTGCCGCAATCGAGCGGGAACGGGAGCTTCGTGAAGCGTTGCCGGGGGTCGTCGTCGGCCTCGTGCATGGCAGAATGCGAACGAGCGAGAAAGATGACGTCATGCGCCGTTTCAAGGCGGGAGATATTGGTGTTCTGGTTGCGACGACGGTGATCGAAGTCGGTGTCGATGTGCCGAACGCCACGATGATGGTCATCGAAAACGCCGAACGCATGGGACTTGCACAACTGCACCAGCTCCGCGGGCGCGTGGGCCGGGGCATGCACGAGTCCGGCTGCGTGCTGCTCTATAAGCCACCGCTGGGTGAGATCGCGCGTGCGCGCCTGCAAAAACTGCGCAGTTCGAACGACGGTTTCGAGATCGCACGTGAGGACCTGCGTCTGCGTGGTCCAGGAGAGGTCCTCGGAACGCGTCAGACGGGTGTCATGCAGCTGCGCATTGCAGATTTGTCGCGCGATGCGGATTTGCTTCCGGAGGTCGTGCGGCTGGCTGATCGGCTGCTTGCCGAGCGTGGAGAAGCTGTGCCGGCGTTGATTCGCCGCTGGATTCCCGGTGGGCAGGAATATGCCAACGTCTGACGTGCCGGTTTGTCATGTCGGGTGGGCCCTTTGGCTTACAATTCCCGTTCATGAAACTGTCTCGGCGCGCATCTGAACTCATTAAGCATCTGGAGCGCTACGCACGTCTTACGAGACTCGACAGGCCGATCGGTATCTGGCTGCTTTTGTGGCCGACGCTCTGGGCGTTGTGGATAGCCGGCGACGGGACACCGCTCGAATCAGTCTTTCTCGCGCTGGTGGCCGGTACGGTCATCGTTCGCTCGGCCGGCTGTGTCATCAACGACTTCGCCGACAGAAACTTCGATGGTCTCGTAAAACG
>JASFSB010000242.1:0-4480 GCA_050114615.1 Gammaproteobacteria bacterium | reverse complement strand
AGCACGACGGGCAGTTCCAGACTCGAAAATCTGCGAACCTTGCCGAGCCCGGTAATTTCCAGTGCGAACTCACTCACCACTCAGATGGGCTCCTCACAAACGATTTGGATCGGACCTGGGTCGCGGCCCGGCAGCACCGTAAATGATTTGCGCACATCACGGAATCCATTGCGACTGCCAATGGCCGTGTACGTGCCGGGACGCAGATTTACCTGAGTCTCGACGAACGTCCCGATCGTACCGAGCCTGTAAATCGTGATGCTGGTGAGCCCGTCTGATACGAGCGCTATCGGATACTCGCGTGTGGCAGCCTCGAGCAATCTGTCCAGCTGTGCGAGCTGGTCGTCGATCCGCGCACCACGCGGCTCCACGGCCGCCATCTGCTCACGCAGGCTGCGCGCGTCTGCAAGCACAGAATCGTCGAACAGCAGTCGCGGGTTGTCGAGCAGATTCAGCACCTTGAGCTCGAGGTCGCGACGGGCGCGCGATCGTTCCAGCCCTTCGATCGCATATTCGAGCGTCGCGTCCGTTTCGAGTGCTGCTTCATACTGCGCGATTGCTTCCGCCCAGAGCTCGCGCCGCTCGAATGCAAGCGCGCGAACGCGCGCCAGCCGAATCTGCCCCAGCCGCATCCCTTCCTCTGCCTGAAAGCGGCCGTCGCGGGCTGCCTGAGAGTCCGGGCGCATGGCGAGCGCGGCTTCGAATGCCTCGAGTGCGTCCTGAAAACGGCTCTCGGACAATGCGCCATAGGCCTCGTCCAGCTTCAGATCAAACTGATACTGCGCGAGGCGGCCCGTGGCATCGGCAAGCGCGGCGCGGGCAGGTGACCATTGCGGATCTGTTCTCAGAGCCGAACGATAAAGCTCGATCGCGCGCGGCAGATCGCCGCGCGCATCAGCGTCCGCCGCCTCTGCCATCATCGCCAGAACATCCGGCAGGGAGCGCGCGCGCGCCTGGCCTTCCTGCGCGCGAACATTCCCGGCATCGATCGACAGTGCAGCCGCGAATCGTTCACTTGCAGTCATCCAGTCCGCCGCTTCGATCGCTGCAAAGCCCTCTGCGACGAACTGATCGAATAGCTGCTCGGATTCGCCGAGCAGGTCAGCGCCGAGCTCGAGCGCCCGAGCATATGATTCAGCCGCGATCACCACGTCGTCTGCCAGGTACGCATCGTCTCCGGCGCGCGCAAGTGCGAGATACTCCCGCCAGCGCTGTGCGGCCCAGCTCTCGGCGCCGCGCGAACGCAGCCGGTCCTGCTGCGTCAGTAACGCGGCCAGGTCGCGCTGTGACTCAGCATCGAGCCTGCGTCGCTCGGCTTCGCTGAGCGTCGGAGCCGACTCAGCCGCCGGGACGGAATCTGCGTTCGCGGGACGTTGCGGTGGTGCCGAACCTTCGTCCGTCCCCGGTAACACGAAAAAGACGCCGACGACACCGACCAGCAGCACGAGCGAGATCGCGACGATACGTACGACATTGTTCGGCGACGCCTCAGGCGGGGTCGCGGCTGCGGCAAGGTCTGCTTCTTTCCGCGGCCGCGCGATCGGGCGGATTGTTTCTTCGAATCGATCTGACTGACTGGAACTCATGCGCTATTCGAACAGCACAGAACATGGCCGCGGCATTCGGTCCGCTATGCGCCCGCGCCGGTTTCGACGCCTTCGGAAGGCTCTTCAGACGGCGGCTCGGCGGTGGCAGGCGAAGCGGAATCGGCCGCCGACTCACCCGGGAGCACGACCGGGGGCTCAACCACCGGCTCGACGAACATCTCGACCTGCTCCGGCTCGAAACCGGTTTCGGACTGATAGAGCTCGCGCAGCAACTGCTTCCATTCGTCGTACTGAATTTCGGCGGTTCCGGTGAGCCTGCGCTGCGTGCCGGCCACTTCGACGACCATCGGTTCGACTTCGTCGTCGAAACTCGATGAAAGCTCCTCCAGCGTATCGACATGAATGCGTTTTTCCTGCCGACGTGAAGCACTCGTACGCAGCATATCCATGCCGATGTACATCATCGAATCGCGGATTACGCGATCCGAAAACTCGCCGTCCGAATTCCTGCCGTACACGATCGACGCAACGATGCTCGCGATTCCCATGCCGGTTCGAAATCGCGCCGAACGCGTAATCTCACGCACCTGAATCGTTTCCTCGCGCGAGAACTGTCGCCAGCTGTCGTAAGAGTCCGATGCCTCGCGCGCAAAATTGACGTAATGCGTATTCAGCGTCTCGAAGAACAGCCTTTCACGCTGGCGGGCACGCTGTGTGCGGCTGAACTGCGGGTCGTCGACGGCCGGCAGCCGCGCCAGCTCATAGGCGCCGTCGCGACCCTCGCTGACGTAGCCGCTGAACGCCTCCGGGCTCAACTCTTCGGCGTAGCGCAGTGCGGCGATTTCCCGCAGCCGCGTCGTATCCTGTGCACCGAGCGTGGCACGCGCCGCGGCGAGATCGTTGGCGATCTCGTTGAACAGGTCCTGATAAGGGTCAAGGCCGCCGTAACGTGAGCGATTGTATGCGCCACCGGGAACCTCGACGGAATAATCGTCGTCAATCCACACGCGCCCGGTTGCGTCTTCCGCGTTCACGTGCACGACGGCGGTCTCACCGTCGGAATGCAGAATCTCCGCGACGACGTTGAGATCGGACGCCCGGGTCTCCTCCGGCGTTATCCATACCGATCCCCAGTAATTGCTGCGGCGCAACGTATCGCGCAGCTGTACGGAGAAATACAGCGCTTCGGTGCGGCGAATCTGCACGAACGTGCCCTGCTCGATCAGCTCTTCGAGCAACTCGACATCGATCTCTCCGTCGGGCACGCCCGAATCGAAGACCACGACCGCAACATCCAGCAGCGCCGACTCGGCAATCTCCTGAGCCGATGGCACGAGCTCCACGTTGTGGGCCACCAGTATTTCCGAACTGGAGCATCCGGCGAGCGCACAGACTGCGCAAACGGCGGTGGCGAGTTTCAGTTGCATCGTCCGGCTAACCTCCTGAGCTTACAAACGTCCGAGAATACGCTTGTATTCATTGTATTCGTCCCACAGCGCGGCGCGCAGAAACGGGTCCTGCTCCATCGTCGCCGCTTCGCACAGCTGACGCGCGACCGTATCGGAGTCATTACAGCCTTCTACCTGCTGGGCAGCGCGCTCGCGCGGTTCGCCGGTCGGTCCGCCGATGATTGCGCGCTCGCCGGTTTCGCCTGCGTCCCCGCCCATGATTCCGGAACCGGGCGCACCGGCCATTTCCTCGTCCGCGGCTTCACCGCCTTCGCGCGCGATGGCCTCCTGCTCTTCGGAAATGACATTATCAAAATCCTCGAGCGCGCGGTCGAATTCATCGCCGCCACCGCCGGATCCGGCCACGCCTTCGTCACTGCGTCCGAAGACGTCTGAGTCGCCGCCGCCGCCAGCCTGCTCGCCCTGCTGCCCGCCGGCACCACCGCCCGGACCACCGTCCGAACCGCCAGGTATGCCGGCGTTACCCTCACCGGGTGACGGGATTGCCCCGCCGCCGTCGCTCGACGGACTGCCGGCGCCACCGGCGCTGCCGCCGCCGGGCGAAGGGATACCACCGCCGGGTGAAGGAATGCCGCCGCCGGGGGACGGAATGCCGCCACCGCCCGGCGCAGGCGATCCACCGCCGGGTGACGGGATACCGCCGCCGCCAGGCGAGGGAATGCCGCCGCCGGGCGGCATCGGGATACCACCGCCGCCTGACGGGCCCATGACGGACGGACTCGTGCACGCGCCAATACCGACGAGGCCTGCAACGAGCAGGATTTTTATGCCGTTTCGATACATAGCCCACCTCCGACTCATCATTATTCCATAAGCCATGATGACTGCCGGCTGAACGATCCCGCGGATCGCGGAACACCGACGATACACCCGCCAATTGCTGCTAACATTGCAGCCGATTCAGCCAGGCACGGAATACGTATGAGAACCATAGCACCTATCGCTGCCCTGCTTCTATGCACCGCAGCCGTCAACGCTCAGGATAACGGCTTGCCGCGCTCTACGGCCCCTGACCGTGCCAGCGCCTACATTATTTCGCCCGCCGACGGGGAAACGGTTTCATCTCCGGTGACGGTCAAATTCGGCCTCCAGGGCATGGGTGTGGCGCCGGCCGGTGTGCAGCAGGCCAACACCGGGCATCATCACCTGCTGATCGATGTCGCCGCCCTGCCGCCGTCGGACACGCCGCTTCCGGCCACTGAGCAGATCGTGCACTTCGGCGGCGGTCAGACGGAAACGTCCATCGAACTGTCACCGGGCACACATACGCTGCAGCTCGTCCTGGGCGACCACCTGCACATTCCGCACGATCCGCCCGTTCGATCGCGGCAGATCACGATCACGGTCGCGGCCGACTAGCTGGCGATACAGCCGACACGAGCGTCCGGAGATCGGAAGTTGGGGCCGCGCGCAGGATTCGTCGAAACCGTCGGCAATACACCACTGATCCGGCTGCGCAAGGCC
>JASFSB010000241.1:0-4490 GCA_050114615.1 Gammaproteobacteria bacterium | reverse complement strand
AACGCCCGGTCACCGATGACCGGCGCTACGCCGCGGTCGAGATCCACGACCGGAGCGAAGCTCATGTCGATCCCGCATGCGCGTAATTCCGCCGCCATTAGCCAGCCGATTTTCTCGGCGGCATCGCACGCTCTTTCAGTCTCATTCACATACGACAAGCTGATGTCGCGCATCGGCGGCAACACCGTGAACGGTCCCCTGAATCTCTGCACTCGCCCGCCCTCCTGATCCACGGCGACGAGCAATTCCGGCGAACGCAGCTTGCGAACACTCTCGACGAGACTGCAAAGCTGCGCGCGACTCGTAAAGTTCCGAGCAAACAGAATCACTCCGCAAACGCCGGGGTGCAGCAGCCATTCACGCTCCTCAGCGCTCAGTGCCTCGCCCGCGATCCCGACCATCAGGGGTCCCAGTGACATTGCTTCAGGCCTGATCGCTTCGATCGAACACAGCCATCGCCTCGACGTGGTGTGTGTTCGGAAACATGTCGAAAATCTGGGCCGAACTCAGACGATAGCGGTGGCGGTTGCAGAGAATGTCCGCGTCTCTGGCAAGCGTCGCCGGATGACACGAAACGTAGACGATTCTTCGCGGGTTCATTCTGAGCCAGTCGTCCGCCAGTCCCGCTGCGCCACTGCGCGGCGGATCGAGCAGAACTACATCCCATGGCCTTTGCAACGGACTCCAGCCGCCGCGCGACAGATCAGCCGTGACGAACGAGACGTTTTCAAGCCCGTTGAGCTCGGCATTTCGCGCGGCACGCGCAACGAGACCCGCATCGCCTTCGATCCCGACGACTTCACGCGCATACCGACCCAGCGGCAGTGAAAAATTTCCGACGCCGCAAAACAGATCGAGCACGCTCTCGTGCGCAAGCACGGCAGCTCGCTGCAGTGCAGCGGAAACCATGAGTCTATTGATATGCGCATTGACCTGGATGAAGTCTGTGGGCGAGAACTCGATACGAACATCGTGTTCATCAAGTCGATACGACAATGGCCGAGCCTGCGTAATCGCACGCGCACTGCCCGGGCCACCAGGCTGCAGATAGATGTCGAGCGAGTAGCGCTGACCGAATTCGACGAACGCCGCCACGTCGGCTTCACTCGGCTCACTCAGCGCTCGAACGATCAGCGCAGCGCTGTCATCGCCGCTCGTAAACTCGAATTGAGGGACTTTGCGAGCGATACTGGTTTCACTCAGGACATCGGCAAGCTCACCGACGGCCGCATCCATCGGTGAGACCAGGACAGGACATTCGCGCATATCGGTAATGTATGAGGCCGCCCGTTCGCGAAAGCCAACCAGCGCACGTCCTTTGCCTTCGACGTATCGTGCGCCGAGCCTGGCCCTGCGTCGATACCGCCAGCGCGGCGAGGTTGCCGGATCGAACCAGCGCTCGGGTTCGGTTCGGCCGATTCTGGTGAGCGCCTCAGCGACGACCGCCTGCTTGAATTCGATCTGCGCCGAGTAGCTCATGTGCTGTACTGCACAGCCGCCGCAACGACCAAAGTATCTGCATTCCGGATCGATCCGTTTGCTGGATCGCTCGCGAATCTCCAGCGCTTCCAGGTCATACTTGTTTCTTCGGCGTCCGCGTTTGAGCTCCACGCGGACGGTCTCCCCCGGAAGTGCGCCGGCGACGAATACTCTGCGGCCATCGATATCGGCAACGCCACGCGCATCATGACTGAGATCGAAGACCTGTGCGATCGTCAGGGATTCCGAGCTCATCCGGGCTTCCATGCGGCCAGAAATTCCTGCAGATGGGACGAGGAGTCGTTCTTGAGTTTCTCGCGCAGTCTATCGACTTCGTCATCGTGTCGTCGCTTATCGAGGATGCCGCGCATCAATTGAAAGCGAAGAAATACGAGGTACGTGTTCAGCACGTCCGTCTCACAATAATTACGAATCTCCTGGATACCGCCTTGCCGGTATTTACCCCAGACTTTCGACCCGCTCATACCAAGCTTACCTGGGAACCCAAGCAACAAAGCGATTTGTTCGAGCGACGATCGCCCGCCGATCTGGTAGCCGGCGAGCACGTCCATCAGGTCCAGATGACGCCAGTGGAACCGACCGAGATAGTTGTTGAACCGGAATTCCCTGTCGTCACCGCCGACATCCCAGTACTTCGCGGCCGTAATGCTGTGCCGCATCGCACGATAGTGCAGCACCGGCAAATCGAAACCGGAGCCGTTCCACGAAACGAGCTCCGGCACGTAGCGTTCGATGCCATCGAAAAACCGTGTGATCAGTTCCTTCTCCGGCGAATCCGCATCACCGATGCTGAACAGATGCAGCTCGTCAGCCGTGCGAAGCACGACCGAAATCGCAACGACCCGGTGCTGCGGCAAAGGCAGGAAATCTGTTCCTCGTGCCTGCTTTTGCCTGAAGCTCATGATTTTCGCGACGTCGGCATCGCTGAGATTCTCGACGTCGTAGATCGCCCGACCCAGCTCAACGTCGGGTACTGTCTCAATATCGAATACCAGTGTGTTCATCGCCGGCACTCAACCCGCCTTCATCAGTACGGCAACCGCAATGACGAGGCCGTCTTCGTCCGTAAGAGACAAGTGCCCGCCGGATATCCCCAGCTCACCGCATTTACGCTGACCGCGCGCTGAAAAAATGACCTGCGGCTGCCCGAGTGCGTTTGGAACAGTCCCTGCATCACGGACCCACATTCCATTTGCGAAGCCCGTACCCATCGCCTTGACGATTGCTTCTTTCGCAGCAAAACGCATGGCAAGGAATCGTACCGGATTGCGTTGCGGCCGCAGGAGTCTGTACTCCTCTTCGAGCAGTATCCGACGCGCGAAGCGGTCACCGTATTGCTCCCATACGCGCTCCACGCGGGCCAGCTTTACCGCGTCCGTGCCGATTCCGAATATCACCGTTTTCAGTCTCCCAGCAGATCCCGCATTTTAACAACGCTCGCTTCGATTCCGTCGAACAGCGCCTGCGATATTACCGCCTGACCAAAGCGAAGCTCAGAGAAATCCACGCATCCGATCAACTCCGTTACGTTGAGATAGTCGAGACCGCCGCGAGCGCTGACCCGCAACCCCTGCGCGCGGGCCGTATTCACGGCTTCGCCGAGCTCCTCGAGTCGTCGGGCACGGCCACCGGCACGTGCGGCAAGCGCGAAGGCTGACGTATTGAATTCGACTGCACTCAGACCTGCATCGACGCAATGACCGACAGCCACCGGATCGGGATCGATTCGCGCTGCCAGTTCGATTCCGGCTGATTCGAACAACCGACCTGCGGCAAGCAACTCGTCGCGCACAACCGTCACAGCCAGCGCCCCGCCGCTGCTGTGTTGATGTCGCGACTCCGGAATCAGCACGCAGCGCGTCACCGACGACTCGGCGATTCTGCGCAGCAGCGCCGGTCGAGGCGTAGCCGCAAGGCACAGCCTGGCCCGTTGCAGCTCACGAAACATCTGCCAGTCGCGATCCTGAACACTGACATGCGACGCACGCAGTCCAAGCAATATGCCGTCGACACCGGCGCGTTCTGCAGCCAGCGCGAAAGCCAGCGGATCAGGGTACGGCCATATCTGCTGCTCGCGCATACTCAACACACTGTCGATGACGACAGTGATTTCGATCCGGTCGCCCCGCGTCACACGATCAAACCGCGCGCATCGATTTCCCGCAGCACGTCACGCGTCTTCAGGCGGCGCGCTCCCAGTTGCCGGGCAATGGCCTCGCCGAGCAGCTGCCGCGCAGCGCGCAGACTCCCGGCATCCTCGAGGCGCTCCTCACGAAGCGAAATCAAATCCGCTCCGCGATAGCCAGGTTGACCGCTGCTCGGACGGGCACCTTCGTCGAGGCTGAACGCGTATTCGCGATCTGCGAAGAGCGGAGCGCCGGAGGCACAATCGATATCCAGCTGCAATCCGAACCCGAGTGCACCGAGTAACCGATGCTCGAACAGCCTCAGATTACGCGCAACGTTAGCGTCGCTCGCCAGTGCGTTCAGGCATGTCGTGTAATGGGCGAACAGTTCCGCCGCAGGATCATCCCGCGACGTCAGCGAAATAACGAGCTCGTTGGCGTAATAGCCGGCGAGCAGAGCAGCGCCGGGCAGCTCGATTGCCGAGGAGCCGGCCTCGACGTTCGTTATCCGACCTAACTCACCGCGGCGGATCCAGGACAGCCGAAGCGGTATGAACGGCTGCAGCAGGGCGCGCATACCACGCCCGGGTCGGCGCGACCCCTGGGCAATGAGGCCCACCCTGCCGTAGTGCAGACTCAGGACTTCCAGCAACTGGCTCGAGTTCTGGTACGGGCGCTGGTGCAACAGAAATACCGGCTCCGAGTCTATGGCCGTTCTGGAACTCATGACAGATCAAAGCCGAGCCGGCGCAGCTCGTTGTCATTGTCTGACCAGTGCTCCCTCACCTTGGCCCATAATTCGAGATGCACGCGGCCGTCGAGCATTCGTGCGAGTTCCTTGCGAGCTGCCGTACCGATCTTTTT
>JASFSB010000240.1:0-4502 GCA_050114615.1 Gammaproteobacteria bacterium | reverse complement strand
TTGTCGGGTCGAATCGGCTCATGTTTGCGCTCTCCATGCGTTGACGGGGCCAGCGTGTCGATCCGATCGACACGATCGCAGAACATGTCGAAAAACTCCGTAGAAATCGACATATCCGTCCCGCGTGTCGATCCGATCGACACATGCGTCGGATGTGTCGAAATCCCGGCCTGGTTTCGACAGATAAGGAGTATAGGTCGATCGCACCGACCTGACGCGGACTTGTGTGGCAAAAGCGCTTCAGGCGCTGCCGCGCAGTCGCGACAGCTTGCGGTAGAGCGCGCGCTCGCTGATGCCCAGCACCCGGGCGAGGCTGCGTCGGTCACCGGCATGCACACGCAGCGCGCGGCGCAGATACGCTTCCTCGACCGCCGCCAGCGTCTGCAGCGATGCCGCATCGGTTTGACTTAATCCTGCATCTATTTGACTTAATGTCGCCTCTTTTTTACTTAATCCAGCAAGTGTCCGCTCGGGCAGATGACGCGGCCGGATCGTATCGCCGTCGCACATGATCGCAGCGCGTTCGAGGATGTTTCTCAGTTCTCTGATGTTGCCGGGAAAATCATAAGCTTCGAGCTGGCGCGCGGCCGCATCCGACAAACGCGTGCCCGGCGCGAGCTGCTCCAGCAGTGAACGCGCCAGCAGCACGACGTCACCACGGCGCTCGCGCAGCGGCGGCAGAACGATCTCGAACACGCTGAGCCGGTAGTAGAGATCTTCACGAAACGACCCGCTTTTCACGCGCTGCGCCAGATCCCGGTTGGTCGCACAGATCAGCCGGAAATCCGCACTGCGCGGCTGCGTGCTGCCGACGCGCCGGTATTGGCGCGTCTCGAGCAGCCGCAGCAGCTTGACCTGTTCGCTCAGATCGATTTCCCCGACCTCATCGAGAAACAAAGTACCGCCTGCCGCGGATTCGACGAGTCCCGGGCGCGCATTGATCGCCCCTGTGAACGCGCCCTTCTCATGACCGAACAGCTCGCTCTCGAACAACGCCTCGGGCAAACCGGTGCATTCAACCGGCACGAACGGACCGGCGCTGCGCTGACTGCGCTGATGGATCGTCCGCGCCACGACCTCCTTGCCCGCGCCCGATTCACCGAGCAGCAGCACCGCCGTGTCTTTTGGTGCGACGCGATCGACGAGGCCGAGCATTCGCTGAAACGCCGGCGAGCGGCCAATCAGTCCGCTGCCGGGTCCGGCGCCGGCGATATCGGACGGCCGCAGCACCTCGACGAAGTACTCGATCGCACCGCCTGACCCGCGCACCGGCCACGTTTCGACATTGACATATTCGTGTCCGTGGCGCGTGTGATGGACGTGCAGCACCCGAGCCGTCTCGCCGGTCGCCAGGCACTCGCGCAGCGGACAATGCTCGCCGGCCTGGTCGCACGGCACTGAATTCCCATGACTGACTTCGTAACACAGCCGCCCGCGCGGCTCGCGCGCGTCCGTCCCATAGCGATTGATGTACGCAGAGTTCGCGAACACGATCGCGTAGTTCCGGCTCAGCACGATCGCCGGATCGGCAATGCTGTCGATAATCGCCTGAACGTCCGGGCCCATAACTGCCGATATTGGCAGAGCCCGCCAGATTTGTCATGCGTTTATGTCAGTTTGACAGAACGCCCGGGCTGCAGCCGCAGCCGTGCGTGCGACTGAGCCGCTTTTTCGCCTGGCACGGGTTTTGCTTATTCACTACGCAGACATATACCGGCAGGAGATGACGATGCGTCTCGTAAAAAGCATGATGTTTATGATGATCACCACTGGCGTGCTCGGTCTGGCGCTGACGCTGATTGCGTTATAAAGCGCGCTTTACGCCGTTAACACTTCCTCGAGAAAATCCTCCGTGACGACCCAGGCACGGCGCGCGGCGACCGGGTTGTAGACGGTACCGAGACTCGGGTCATTGGCCTGCGGGTTCGTGAACGCGTGCATCGTGTTGCCGTAGGCATGGATCTGCCAGTCTGCCCCGGCATCCGTTAATTCCTGCTCCAGCGCGTTGACCATTTCGACCGGCACCATCGGATCGTCATGGCCATGCAGCGCGAGCACTTTGGCATCGATTTTATTGCCGGTCGTGTTGCCCGGCGGGTTGAACAGGCCGTGCAGGCTGACGACGCCATTGACCGGTGCACCGATACGCGCCAGATCGAGGACGCACAGACCGCCGAAGCAAAATCCGATCGCCGCAATGCGCTGCGCATCGACTTCGGGCTGATCCGCAAACGCCTGCAGTGCAGCGGACAGTCGCGACTGCAGCAGCGCGCGATCCTCGACGAACGGCTTCATCAGCTGCGCATTTTCTTCAGGACCGGAGCCCAGCACGCCCTTGCCATAGAGATCGAGCGCAAACGCACAATATCCCAGTCCTGCCAGCATGCGCGCCTTTTCGCACTCGAACTCACCACGTCCGGCCCATGCATGCGCGATGAGCACGCCGGGCAATGGGCCTGCCCGGCTCTCGTCCCAGGCCATAAAAGCTTCCAGTGTCGCACCGTCGTGCGTGTACTCGATCAGTTTGTCCGCCATCGTTGCCTCGTTTGCCTCGTTTGCCTCGTTTGCCTTGGTTCGTCCGTTCGTCGCCCTACTTCGGGCGTCCGCCAAATCCCGGTGTGAGCACTCGCATCGTATAGATCGTCATGCCGATCGTGCGCATTCCCTCCGGCAACTGAAACACGCCGCCGTCGGCGCCGATGGCGCCGATTTGCGGCGCATAGAGGGTCCGCTTGTCCGGACCGGAAAACGCGATCGTGATCGGGCGACGCGGCGTCGGGATCAGGCCGAGATATGTCCCGCGCGAATCGAGCACATGGACGCCGGCGTTGCCGGTCACATATAGCCGATCCTCCGCGTCGATCGCCATGCCGTCACCGCCATCGTCACCATTGAGCGTACCGAATACGCGCCGCCCGGAGGTCGAACCATCGCGCGCGACATCGAAGGCGAGCACTTCGGTCACATTCGTCACATACAAGGTTCTGCCATCCGCGCTGAGCATGATGCCGTTGGAGCGCAGGTTCTGATCCGCGACGGTCGTGACATTGCCGTCCGCGCTGACATGCCAGGCGCCACCGGATGTGAAGTACGCGCCGCCGCGACCGTCGGCGATGAGATCATTGACGCGCCCGAGCGTGCGGCCATCGGCAAAACTGTTCGCCAGCAGTCGCCGCTCGGGCACCAGCTGAACGATGCGCGTCAGGACGTTACAGCCGGGCAATTCCGGATTGAGTGGTTCCGTGCAGGTGCGCTCCGCACCAAACAGACGTCCGTTCGCATCGAGCGACACCGAGCCGATGCCATAGACGTTTTCGAGATACGTGTATTCAGTGCCGTCGACGAGCAGCTTCCTGACGGTGTCCGTCTGTTCCTGGGCAAACAACACGCCGCCGTCCGGCGTCCCATTGATGCCGTCGGCGGTCGCATAGTCGGCCCAGATCGGCTGCCAGCGGCTGCCCGCCGCCACGACGCCGGGAATCGCGGTCACGGCCACCGCGCGCTCACCGGGCATCAGCGACTGCGCACCGGCGCCACCGGCGAACACCGCCACGACAGCGAGCGTCGCCAGCAGGTTCGCTGTAAATGATGGATTCTTCATGGTTCTCCCCTTTCCCAGACGACCTCGGCGCCCGTCACCGGATTCGGGTAATGGAACGCCGGGAGGAATGCCGACGGATACATTTCAAACGCTTCCGTCGGCGGCAGATCCGGCGGATTCGATGCGGTTATTTGTGGCGGCGGCCGTGGCACGAGATCCTTCCACCCTGTCGCATACTGTGCGAAATAGGTGTTGATCTGCCGATCGACGGCAATCTGCCACACGCCGTTGAGCTTCACGTAGCGGTTCTCGTAGATGCCGCCCATCCACATTGCGTAGGCTTCATACTGGCCCATCATACTGAACGCACGCGAGCGCATCAGCGCCGAGCGACCATCCTCTGCAAGGCTGATGACCGGCTGATACTGCATATGATTGTGCAGCAGCCCATGCTGCATCCCGACCTCGGTGTACAGATTCAGATTGCGCCTGACGGCTGCACGCCCGACATAGATACCGCGCATTGCGATTTCGATCGTGCCGTCGGGCGCAAAGATGCCGGCAAGATTGTCCCACTGGCTGTGTGCAAGGTAATAACCGTAGATCGCGTTCAGGCGCTCCAGATCCTCGATGTCCTCGAGACGTTCGATGCGCCGATCGAGCTCGGCCAGCGCAGACTCGAGCGAGCCTTCGTCGAGATTTCCGGCGTAAGCTTTTGAATTTTCATCTAGACGCTGTTCGCCGGTCACCGGGTTGGTATAGTGATACGGCAGCGGTTTCGCATTCGGATAAGCCGTGTAGTCGAATGTCGGTGGGCTGTCCGGGGGCAGCGCGTCGGCCGGACCGGGGTTCTCGATGGCTGCCACGCCCCAGCCATCCTCATAGTCGGTATACATTTCGTGGTGCACGAGCAGGCTTTGGATCTTCCAGACGCCATTGTCCTTCACATAGGCGTTTTCGT
>JASFSB010000239.1:0-4508 GCA_050114615.1 Gammaproteobacteria bacterium | reverse complement strand
TCGATCACAGAAAATCGTCGAGCAGCAGCGCACTGACCGTCGTTCCGTCGCCGCTGTCATGGAGAACCACGGTATACAGGCCGCCTTCGGCGACCGTCAGACTCAGCGGACCGAGCACCACATTTCCTGAGACAGGATCGGTCACAGTGAGTTCAAAAGTCTGCGCTTCGATTAGTTGGCGCGTACTCGCGCCCGGTGTCCCCAGCACGACGTTCGCTGTAACCGCTGTGATATCCGTTCCGGGTTCGACGACATAGACGTTCAGGTTCTCGTACGTGCTTGCCGTGTTTAGAAACAGCAGCCGGGCACGCGAGTTGTTGCGAAGTCGGTTGTCGATGACCGCCAGCGAACTGATGTCTCCCGCCATCCCGGAAATCAGAATGTCGTGCAGTGCGCCAGCGGACAGAGCATCGACGAGCTCCGTTTCCACGACGCTCGCGTTGCCGAGCGGAGTTACGGAGACCTGACTCGTTCCTGCCGGCAGTTCCGCGAAATCCCCGACGACGGCGAATTCGATATTGCCGGCGAACGGTGTCGCGAAATCTCCGTCGAGAAAGACGTCCCGGGGGAGCTGGTCCGCGGCACCGTTCACGAATCGCACAGCGCTTGGTGCGGCCGTATCGCCGAGGGTGAATACACTGCCGCCGATCGTGCCGAGCAGGGTCAGGCGATTTTCGACGCCGTTCGTATCCGCGGCAATGACGAGTTCTACGGAACCGCCGGCCACAAACTCTATTGCCTCGCTCGTAAATAAGACGCTACCCGGGTTGCCGGGTTCTGTCAGCACGAACTCGTATGCGCCGGGCGCGCGCGTGCCGCCGGCAATCATTTGCCCGAACTGCGCGGGTCCGATCGCAGCCACGGACCCGATGCCGGACCCCGCTGGCAGTACATAAACATCCGGACTTGCTACGGACTCCGCCGCATTGACGACAGTGAGATCCCACTCGGCACTCGATTGGTCGAACTCCGGCCGGGAAAAGAGCATCGGAACAACCGCGTCATTCTGTTCGGCAAGGACATACAGATGCTTCTGTCCGGCCTCCACCTCATCGGTAAACGTCGCGCGCTCGATCAGTGACGGAGACAACGAGTCTCTGGTTTCGACCGTGTAATTATAGGTACCTGAATCGATGCTGACCGACTGTCTCCCGGCATACTGGAGCACGCCGAGCTCGGCGAAGTTGCTCGTACCTCTGCGAATGCTGAGATTTTCGAAGCCCGGCGCCGCGTTCACGATCGTCAGACTGGCTGCCGGCGGGCGTGTTTCTTCGGTGGTATCGCAACCGCTGAGTAACACAGCGGTTAAAAGACCAAGCATCAATGCAGTGGATCGCGTCATTGGAACCTGAACAACCGGTGTCGGGATTGCTGAAACCAGCGGTCGCGCCATGTTACAGACTTGCCTTTGTCTTGCGAACCCATATGCTGCGGCGGAACTGAATATAATCACGCCGAATGCGACGGAATTTCCCTCTCCTGTTTTCTCTCCCTTTGCTTGCAGCGAGCTTTGCGTCTGTCGCGCAGGAAGCCGTACCGTTTCGGACGCGCAATCTCAGCCCGCTCGTATCCATTTTCGGCATTCCGGCCTGGCATGTACCGCGTGCGCCGTTCGAGCTGAGCGTTACGACGGAGATCGCCAACCACTACCGACTCTCACGGCGCGGCCCTGATCAGCTCATCGCCGATGCAGAGACGCTGCGCACGAACTTTTTCATCGCGAAGCAGGTGGGAGAGAACTGGTCGGTTTCACTGGAGCTGCCGTATTACCGGGTCTACGGGGGCGTGCTCGACGACGTCATCGACGGCTGGCACTCGGCATTCAACCTGCCCGACGGCGGGCGTAACAATCGTGCCGAAGGCCTCGTTGAAATCGAATTGGCCCGCGACGGTGAGGCCTTTTACCGGCTCCCCGGGCGCGCTACGGGGCTCGGGGATGCGCAGCTTGGTTTCTCCTGGTCGATCGGCGAAGTCGCGGTCGCGACCGCGACGGTCAAACTCGCGACCGGTGACGAGAACATGCTCGCCGGCAGCGGCGCCACTGACTGGGCAGTCAGCTTTCTGCGGCCGCGCCAGGTGCAGCTGCGCACACGGACAGCCGGATACTATTGGGGATTCGGTGTGATTCAGGTCGGCGACGGTCCGGCGTATCGATTCGGCCAGCGCGACCGAGGCTACTTCGGCGTGCTCGGCGGTAGCCTGAGAATCACGTCGCGTCTGGGTGCGCGGGCGCAGCTGGATGTCCACAGCCCGTTTTATCGCAGCCAGCTCGAGGAAATCGGCGAGAAGGCCTTTCAGGGTTCGGTCGGCGGGTGGTGGCAGTTCGGGGATCGCGGTACGTTCGAATTCGCCTTCAACGAAGACCTCGAGGTCAGCACCTCTCCGGATATCGTCGTGCATCTGAGCGCTCGCTGGACGTGGTGAGCGACGGTCGGCTCACGGTCCGCCTGGCGGGGCTGATCAGGTTCGGTGCGTTGCTCGGGCTCGTCGCTGCCGCTGGCTGCAGCGACCCCGCAGATCGAGCGCGCCCGAGCGGGCGATCGGCCGAATCGCCGGCTGCGAGTGCAGGCCCGGACCTCGCGCGCGGCGAGCTGCTGTCGCTCGCCTGTCAGGCCTGCCATGCGCTGACGCCGGTCGGCGGCCCGGATATCGGCCCTTCGCTGTATGGCATTTTTGGCCGGCCGGCTGCGAGCATTCCGGACTTCGCATATTCCGACGCATTGCGCGAGGCGGGCTTCATATGGACGCCGGAGCGTCTGGATGCCTGGTTGCAGGCACCGGTCGCATTTCTGCCGGGCACATCGATGGCTTTCGCCGGCTACGGCGACGAGCACGATCGTCAGTCACTGATCGCCTGGCTCGCCTCCGCGACCGCTGTCAGCGGGCAGTGATCGATGCCGTGGATGACGCGTTTTCTGTGAACCCCGACCTCGGTAGATCAACCGAGTGCCGCTTACACTGGCGAATCGTCACAGAGCAGGGGCCGCCGGCCGCGTCAGTATGTCGAGTAACGAACAGGTCAGCGAAGGCCAGCCGGAACGGCGCGCGGGCGAGGAACGGCGCAGGCTGACGCTCGGTACGTTTCTGGTCGGCAGTCTGCATGTGCGCCGCCGCGCCGATCGTCGTGCGGACGATGACTATCACGTGGACTGGCACGAGCCCGATTTGCTCTTCCTGGCGGTAACGACGCTGCTGCTGAGTGTGATCGACGCGTTTTTCACACTGACACTGTTGCGCCATGGCGCAACCGAAGCAAATCCGGTGCTCGAGTTCATCCTCAATCAGCATCCGCAGCTGTTTGCTGTCATCAAGATGACGCTGACCGGGGGCGGCGTCCTTGTCCTGGTGGCAGCTGCCCGGGCGCACCTGTTTCGCGTGGTTCGCGTCAAGACGATTCTGCAGTGGGTGTTGCTTGGCTACGTCATCCTTTTTGGCTATGAAATGTGGCTACTTAGAGATATTTTTTGAGAGTTTTGGTTGCAGTGATGCGGCATTTGACTAAACTCCGCGTTATCTGGCTGGAGGGCCAAAAGCCTCGATAGTTCATGGCTATATCTCTCTCGCCTGCGCCATGACTACCCTGCTAAAACGTCAAT
This sequence comes from Gammaproteobacteria bacterium, assembly GCA_050114615.1. Classification (GTDB taxonomy): domain Bacteria; phylum Pseudomonadota; class Gammaproteobacteria; order Steroidobacterales; family Rariloculaceae; genus JAHEEO01. The sequence continues at coordinate 912 of JASFSB010000239.1, read as the reverse complement.
ACCTCACTTCGCCGCTGCAAGGGGCCAACGCCGCGTACATCGAATCCCTGTACGAGGCCTGGCTCGAAGATCCGTCGGCTGTGCCGCGGGTCTGGCGCCAATATTTTGGCGACCTCGGCGCCGAGGCCGCTGAAGTCGCGCACGGACCGGTCCGTCGCAGCATTCAGTCGCGGCTGAAGCCCAACGGCGCCTCGCCGTTGTTCGGAACCGTTTCGGCGGAAGATCAGCGTGTCGATGCGGCCGATCCGAGCGCCAAACAGGCCGCGGTTTCGCGCATCATCCAGGTTTACAGTCTGCGCGGACATCAGATCGCAGACCTCGATCCGCTTGGGCTATGGGAACGGCCGGTGCCCGCCGTGCTCAAGTCCGACTACCTCGGGCTCAATGAGGCGGATCTCGAAAACAGTTTCTACACGGGTGGCTTTGCCGGCACGGGCAACGGCAAGATGGTGTTACGGGACATCATCGCGCTGCTCAAGAAGATCTACTGCGGCAAACTCGCCGCGGAGTTCGCGCATATCTCCCGAGCCCGGGAGCGGCTGTGGCTGCGCGAGCGTTTCGAGAGCTGTATGACTCAGGAGGCGTTTACGCCCGAGGAAAGGCTCGTGATTCTCGGTAGTCTGAGCCGCGCAGAGGGAATCGAGCGTTATCTGAATACTAAATACGTCGGTCAGAAGCGTTTCTCACTCGAAGGCGGCGAGACGCTCATTCCGATGCTCGACGATCTCATTCAGCGATCCGGCGTGGCGGCCGTCGAGGAAATCGTCATCGGCATGGCGCATCGCGGGCGCCTGAATGTGCTGGTCAATGTGCTCGGCAAGTCGCCCCAGGAACTGTTTTCGGAATTTGAAGGTGATTATGACCTCGCGAGCCTCAAGGGCTCGGGCGATGTCAAATATCACATGGGATTTT
>JASFSB010000238.1:0-4597 GCA_050114615.1 Gammaproteobacteria bacterium | reverse complement strand
GATGGCCATATGATGACGGCTCTCACGAAACTCCGACAACAGCGTGTTGAGTCGCTTACTTTCCGGAATGAACACCGGTGGGCGCAGTAACTCCTTGAGCGGAAAGCCGGAATCGAGTTTCCCGGTATGCCCGAGCAGGTCCTTCGCAAGCAGGATGCCGAGTACTTCGTCGCGGTCCTCGCCGATAACCGGAAATCTCGAATGGCCCGAATTGACGATTGTTTCCAGCAATTGCCCGGGTGACTCGTCCGCTGACAGGACGACCATATGCGAACGCGGAACCATAATGTCACGCACGTGCGTATCCGAGACTTCGAGAACGCCGAGCAACATCGCCAGCTCGTCCGCATTGAGTAGATCGCGACTTCGACACTCGGTCAGAAAGCCGACGATATCAGTGCGGCCCGTCGGATCGTCGCCGCGACCCTGAAACAGTCTCGACCACCAGCCGCCTCGATTGCCGTTATCGGCCGTACTTGTCGGTTCGTCACTCATCGGCTCGCGTCAATACTCCCCGGCCTGAGGCTCATGCGCAAGTGATTTCCATGGATCCGGGAACCCGAAGAACTCGAGGATACGCGCCTCCCTTGATTCCATTTCTCTGGCCTGTTCATCGGTTTCGTGATCGAATCCATCCAGGTGCAGTGCACCGTGAATGCTCAGATGTGCCCAATGTGCACGCGGGTCCCGATCCAGTTCCCGGGCTTCGCGCTCGACGACGGCCGCACAGATCACGATATCGCCGATCGGCGCTTCGATCCCTGCGACACCGAAGTCGTCGTCTCCCGGGAAAGCGAGTACGTTCGTTGCATAGTCCCTGGCACGGTATTGGCGATTGAGCGCGCGCGCTTCTTCCTCACCCACGATCCGAATGCCAATCTCCCCTTTGCCACGGCCGGCGAACACAGCGCCAACCCAGTCGCGAAAATCCGAGTCAGCCGGCGCCGCACGGTGGCCGCATGCGTTTTCCACGATGATCGAAACCGCCATTACTCAGCCCTGAATCTCGCCGTTAGATCGTTCGTCGCGCGCATAAGCGTCGACGATTTGTCGCACGAGTGGATGACGCACAACGTCCTGCGCGTCGAAATGGACAAAGGCGATCGAATCGATCCCCGCAAGTACACGCATGACATGTCGAAGACCGGATTCCCGACCCTTTGGTAAATCGGTCTGCGTGACATCACCGGTAACGACTGCGCGGGATCCGTAGCCGATACGCGTCAACAGCATCTTCATCTGCTCGACAGTCGTGTTCTGCGCCTCATCGAGAATGACGAACGATTCATTCAGCGTACGCCCGCGCATGAAGGCCAGCGGCGCTATTTCGATCACATGGCGATCGATCAGCCGTGCGACGCGATCGAAACCCATCATCTCATACAAAGCGTCGTACATTGGCCGCAGGTACGGATCGACCTTTTGCGACATATCCCCGGGCAGAAAGCCCAGCCGCTCGCCGGCTTCGACAGCCGGCCGGACGAGTACGAGCCGTCGTACGCGATCCGTATCGAGCGCTTCGACGGCCGCAGCGACTGCCAGGTAGGTTTTGCCGGTGCCGGCCGGACCAATACCGAAAGTCAGATCCTTCCGGCGCATCGCCTGCGCGTACTCACGCTGATGCGGACCACGGGCCCGCACCTCACGACGGCGCGTATGGATGACGAGCGATTCCCGACTACCTGACTCCTGACGAGCGAGTTCGCTCAGCACCAGGTGCACACGCTGCGGGTCGATCTCATCGGTGGCCGTCGCAGCATAAAGATCTTCAAGCACGGAAGCACCGACCTGAGCGTCATTGGCCGCGCCGGTGAGTTCGAAGTGATTGCCTCGACTTGCAATTCGCAGCCCCAGTCGCTCCTCGATCTGGCGAATGTTCGCATCGAACTGACCGCACAGCTTCGCGAGTCGGAATTGATCTTCCGGCAACAGCACGACATCGACCGTCTGCTGCTGCCCTCCGCGCTGCTCAGGCAACGGACCTGCTCTGCTCAGTCACTGAGCCTCCGAGGCGTCCTCGCAACGAATTGGGCAGGGCTTCGGTGATCGTGACATCGACGAACTTGCCGACGTACTCCGGCGTTCCTGCAAAATTCACCCAGCGATTGTTCTCAGTCTTGCCCGCGAGCTCGTTGGCGGACTTCTTCGAGCGCCGCTCGACGAGCACGCGCTGGGTCGTGCCGAGCATGGCTTCGCTGATCGCGCCGGCCTGAGCGTTGATCAACGACTGCAGCGCGTCCAGCCGGGCGTGCTTTTCCTTTGCCGATACATTATCGGGCAGCGCGGCAGCGGGCGTTCCCGGACGCGCACTGAAGATAAAACTGAATGACTGATCGAAGCCGACTATGCGAATCAGATCGAGGGTCTGTTCGAAATCGGCTTCCGTTTCCCCCGGGAAGCCGACAATGAAATCGGATGCGATCGAGATACCCGGCGCCACTTCCTTCAGACGCAACATCTTTTCGATGTATTCGTCGCGCCTGTGGCCGCGCTTCATGAGTTCCAACACTCGATCCGAACCGCTTTGTACCGGCAGATGCAGATAGCGCGCGAGCTCCGGCACATCGGCATAAGCCCGTATCAGTGACGCTCCGAACTCCTTTGGATGGGACGTCGTAAAGCGCACACGATCGATTCCATCGATCGCTGCAACGTAATGAATCAGCGTCGCCAGATCGGCAGTGCCGCCATCATGCACCGCTCCGGCGTATGCATTGACGTTCTGCCCCAGCAAATTGATCTCCCGCACACCGTGTTTCGCCAGCCCCCAGGCTTCGGCAACGACATCATCGAGCGGGCGAGAGATCTCTTCGCCGCGCGTATACGGCACAACGCAGTAGGTGCAGTACTTACTGCAGCCTTCCATCACGGACAGGAAAGCCGTGCACTGATTGCCGGCGGGCTGCGGCACACGATCGAACTTTTCGATTTCGGGAAAGCTGACATCGATCGCAGCAGGGCTGCCCGAGCGCACCCGGGTAATCAGCTCTGGCAGACGATGCAGTGTCTGCGGTCCGAATACGACATCGACGTACGGCGCGCGCCGAAAGATGGCTTCGCCCTCCTGGCTGGCAACACAACCACCGACGCCGATGATCGTTTCCGGACGTGACGATTTGATGGCACGCCAGCGCCCGAGCAACGAGAACACTTTCTCCTGCGCTTTCTCGCGTATCGAACAGGTGTTGAGCAGCAGGATGTCCGCATGCTCCGGCTGCGATGCCGGTACGGCACCGAGTTCCGCTTCGAGCACCCGCCCCATCTGCGATGAGTCGTACTCGTTCATCTGACAACCAAACGTCTGGATGAAGTAGCTTTGCGCCAAGCCCTGATTCTCCGTCGCGGCGTCGGCGCTAGAATGGAATGTCGTCGTCGAAGCCGGAGTCCGACGGCGGCGGCACTGCGCCGGCGGGCGGGCCTGCTTCGGATCTGGCCGGCGCGCCCGAACCCGGACGGCCGCCAAGCATCTGCATCTCACTGGCGATCACTTCGGTCGTATAGCGATCGTTGCCGTCGCGGTCCTGCCATTTGCGTGTGCGCAGCCGCCCCTCGACGTAGACCTGAGACCCCTTGCGCAGGTATTCACCGGCAATTTCAGCCAGCCGGCCGAAAAACGCAACGTTGTGCCATTCCGTTCGTTCCTGCTGATCGCCGGTGTTCTTGTCCTTCCAGGATTCGCTCGTCGCAATGCGAATGTTCGTGACTGCGCCACCGCTGGGCATATAGCGCGTCTCAGGGTCGGCCCCGAGATTTCCGACGAGAATGACCTTGTTGATGCCTCTGGCCACATAACCTCCTGAATTCCGGCTCGTTCGAGCTTTCATTGATGATTGCGTAACCTGCCATTGTACGCCGCGCTCAGCACTTTGACACGCGTGAAACGGCGGAATGCGGGCCGAAACAGCGCGCCCGAAATGCCCCGGAGTCGGGGTGCGCCGCATTGGCGGCGGCCGCCAGGCAGCGCGTATAGTTGCGCTTTTGCCTGCTTGAAATGGCCCAGACATCAATCCGCATCCGCGGGGCCCGAACCCACAATCTGCGCGGTATCGATCTCGATCTGCCGCGTGATGCACTGATCGTGCTGACGGGGCTGTCCGGTTCCGGGAAGTCCTCGCTGGCCTTCGATACGCTTTATGCCGAAGGACAACGCCGCTATGTCGAGTCGCTGTCCGCCTATGCACGACAATTTCTGTCGATGATGGAAAAGCCGGATGTCGACATGATCGAAGGGCTGTCCCCGGCCATATCCATCGAGCAAAAGACGACTTCCCACAATCCGCGATCCACCGTGGGTACCGTAACGGAAATCAACGATTACCTGCGGCTGTTGTTCGCGCGCGCCGGCCAGCCATACTGCACCGAACACGATCAGCCGCTGGCAGCGCAATCGGTTTCGCAGATGGTCGATCAGACGCTCGCGCTCGATACGGGTCTGCGAGTCGCCATCGCAGCACCCGTGGTCCGGGCACGAAAAGGTCGGCACACCGACACGCTGGATGAACTGCGTAACCAGGGATTCGTCCGCATTCGTCTCGATGGACGAATCATCGAGCTCGATGAGCCCATTGAAATCGATGCGCGCAGAACACATGACATC
>JASFSB010000237.1:0-4598 GCA_050114615.1 Gammaproteobacteria bacterium | reverse complement strand
CGCGACAAGGTTCACTAGCCGTGGCTGCGCCAGCGTCTCGCCCGGCAACTCGCAGCGCCGCATTGCGTTTCTATTACGCGGCGGAATGGCTCATCGTTGGTTTTATCGTCGCGGCCGCGCTGGTTGTTCAGCCCGAGTGGCGTGACAACCTCGTGTTTCCGGTGGCTGCCGGTGTCTATCTCGTCGGCGCCCTGGTGCTGGCACGATTGCGCTGGCCGGTCAGGAACGAACTGACGCGGGCGGTGACGGGGTTCGTGCTGTCGTTGATCGGCATTGCCGCAGTGTTGTGGTACGCGGGGCCTGTGCTGTCCGGTTTGCTCGTCGTGTTTGTGTTTCCGACCACCGCCGCGTGGCTTGCGCTGCCGCGCAGTCGCGCGATTCCGGTGATGGCGCTGGCCTGGGCGCTGACCGCGGCCGTGACGCTGAGCACGAACCCTGGCGTCTTCGATGCACTCTACGCAGGCGTGCTGTGCGGTTGCTACTTTCTGACCGCGCGCATCGCGGAAACGACGGCGCGTGCGGCAGCGCGTTCGGAAGCACAGGCCATCGCATCCGATGCGCGCGACGAGTTGACGCAGATTCCGGGCCGACGGGCATTCCTGCGTCAGGCTGAACTCGTGCACGGCCAGGCCGTGAACGGCAAGATTCCCTACGCGGTCGAGCTCGTCGACATCAACAATCTGCGGTCGATCAACGACACCTACGGTTATGTCGCCGGCGACCGGGCGATCGTTCTCGTCGCGCAGGCGCTGCAGCGGTTGCGTGCGCCGGAGGAATACCTCGCAAGGTACGACGGCGACAAATTCGTGCTGCTCATCCCGAGGCTCGAAGGCGATCGGGCCGACGATCTGGCGCGTCGCATCCGCAATGTCGTGTTCTCGAGCACCGTCGACGTGGATACGGAGGTCGTTCGCATCAAGGCGAATGTCGGTATCGCTCGGTTTCCGATCGCCGGTATCACGCTCAGTGCGCTGATCAGCGCCGCTGAGCGGGACATGAAGCTCGATCAGCGCGGGCGCGAGCGCCCGGGAAAGAAACCGGTGTTCAGGCGACGATCCGGAAAGATGTCGGCCTGATCTGCCGGCGCCCGCCCGCGCACACGGGCGAGCTCGACGACATTGCGGCATAATGCTGCCGATATCGAATCGATACCGGAGAAAGCCGATGACGACCGCTGCCGCTCGCCACATCCTCGTCGACACCGAAGAACAATGCGTCGACCTCAAGACTCAGATCACTGAAGGCGCCGATTTTGCGGACGTCGCTCGCGAACACTCACAGTGTCCCTCGGGACGGCGCGGCGGTGAGCTGGGCACGTTCGGACGCGGGCAAATGGTGGCCGAATTCGATGAAGTCGTGTTCAGTGCGGACGTCGGCGTCGTGCAGGGGCCGGTGCAGACGCAGTTCGGCTATCACCTCATCGAAGTGACCGAGCGTAACGACTAGGCGCCAATGACCGCGCATTCCGAACGACGTTCAGGTATGCCGCGCTGGGGCAGTATCGCGTTGCCGGCGTGCGCACTTTGGGGCGCGCTGCTCGGTGTACTGACCGGACTGGCATTCGGCAACATCATGATCGGCGCGGCGATTGGTGCGGGGCTCGGCGTCGGGATCGGCATCGTGTTACTCGCAGCAGCTATCGTAAGGGCTTCCCATACGCTGTGAGGCACATGAACTCGACCGGTGATTCGATCAGGCCTCCGGACGGAATCCGCGTGTTGCGGCTGATCGGGCAGGTGTCTGGCGCGATCGTCAGCAGCATAACGGCGCTGATCTGGCTCGCAGTATTGTGGTTGCCGAGTGAGCGAGAAGTGCTCGGGCATTTCGGGGTCGTCGGCGCGGCAGTCATGCTGTTCATCGCGATTCTCGGTGTTCTGTCGGCGCACCGCGGCCACGGCAACTTCATGCTGGCAATGTTTCTGGCTGCATTCCTTCCCGTCGGCGCGTTCATGTTGTGGACGACGCAGCCGATGTACCGATGGCTTGGCCTGCTCAACCTGCTGTATCTGATCGCTGCAATCGTCGTTCGATCGACTCGCAGCGCCGTTGCGACGGACGAGCGCGAACGGAGCGGTTCATGAGGGTTTTCGCTGTACTGTGCCTCATGTTGCTGCATTTCCCGACCGCTGCCCAGACGCCCTCCGCTGCGGCGGGGTTTGCTGAGCGACTCGCACAAGCGCGACTGGCCTGGGAGCTTGCAGAAATCGCTGACTATGTTTACGGCTACAATAAGTTCTGTGAATGCCACGCCGAAACGCCCCCTGAAACACTCGTGAGCGTTGCCGGCGGCGTCGTGCAGGATGTACGCCACCGCATGGCGAAGACCGGTGATGTCATACCGGCAGACAGGAAGAATTTTGCGTTGTACTGGACCATAGCCGACTTGTTCGCGTTGCTCGAACGCGCCGCGAGCGGCACGGCGAGTGTGCGCGCCGATTTCGATCCTGAGCTGGGTGTACCGCAGCGTATCTTCATCGACTATCGGCCTGAACTCATCGGCGATGAAGTCGACGTTCGAGTCACGCATTTCAACGCGCGTTAAGCTCGGATACGGATTCGCGGCAGCCTGTTGGGTTGCGAGTCTCCTGTTGCCGGCAGCGGAGATAAACGGCTCGATGCGCCTGCTCGGTTACCGCGTGTTCATGATCGGTATCGACGCGATCAGTGCAGGCATGCCCGGGTGGTTCGCCAACCCCCTGCTGCTCGCAGCCATCCTGGCCGGTCTGCTGCATCGCCTGTTGCTGGCGACGTCACTGGCAGCCGTCGCTGGCGTTTTGACTCTGTCCAGCTTCTATGCGCCGACGCTGGCGCGCGCGAAGGGTCTGCCAATCGAAGCGGTTACGTTCGAAGTCGGCTTTTTTCTGTGGTTAGGCGCATGTTCGATGATTTTAGCGACAAGCCTCTACGCTCTGGTGCTGAGCCGGCGAGCCAAACAGCCGGCGGCTTAGAACGACGTTTCGATACCCACCTGGCTGGCGTTTGCGTCCGGGATTGACCGCTTAATGCTGCGGTCGTAGAGTCGTTGCTCGCCCGCGGGTAACGCGAGTCGATGGAGTTCCTCCGGTTTACGACATGGATAATGTTCCGCCGGATGAACAGGCGGGTAGCTTTACGTCATTGGCTACCATGGTCTTGTTACGAAAGATGGCGTGAGAGCTTGGTTGGTAATGAATATCTATGTTGGCAATTTGTCGTACAGCCTGAGTGAACAAGAGCTGCGCGACGCCTTTGCTGCGCACGGTGAGGTTGCGTCGGTGAAAATACTCTCCGACAGAGAAACAGGCCGTTCGCGTGGATTCGGTTTCGTTGAAATGCCGAATCAAAGTGAAGGCGAAGCAGCCATTGAACAGCTGAATGGCAAAGACCTGGGGGGGAGAGCCCTGAGAGTCAACGAGGCACGTCCACGGGAACGGCGTTAGCCGGATTCGTAAGGGCATAAGTTGGCGGAACTTTCGCTCCAGGCGCAGATTCCGCATAACCATTGCTTCGGCTGCGGGCCAGTCAACAAAGCTGGCCTGAACCTCGAAAGTTTCTGGACTGGAGAGGGACCCAGTGTGGCACGCTTCGTGCCGCAGCAGCATCATTGCGCCGCACCATTGCATGTCGTCAATGGCGGCATCCTGGCGACACTGATGGATTGTCACTGCATCTGCACGGCAATCGCCGCCGGATACCGGGACGCCGGGCGTCCGATAGGCAGTCAGCCAAATATCCATTTCGTCACTGCGGGTATGACGCTTCAGTATCTGCGCCCGGCGCCTATCGCCGGTCCGCTCGCGCTGTTTGCCGAGATCGCCCGCGCAACCGACAACGGATACCTTGTCAGTTGTACACTGGAGGCCGGCGGGAAGTGCTGCGTGATCGGCGAAGTCTCCGCAGCGCGCGTGAGCGATGCCTGGATGATGGAAACCAGAAATACACAATGATCTATCTGAAATGGACCTCAGCCGAGCTGGCGACGCTGAGGGATGATGCGTTGTACACGGAGATTGACGAAGACGGCTGGGTACAGCGCGAAGTTGCGATCACACCTGAAGGATTCGTCAGCCATCAGGCGGTGCCTTCGCTCGATCAACCGGGCTGGTTCGGTCTGTCGAGATTGTCGATGCCGATGCTGGAGAGCAACATCACGCGCGGCGAATTCGAGCGCATGTGGCGCCTGCGCTCCTGATCAGACTTCGGTTAACCGGCGATCGCTGCGTTATGGCAGCTGTTCCAGCATGTACTCGACGGCCGAGATGACTTCGTCATCGGACAGGTCCATGCGGCCGCCTTTCGCCGGCATGAATCCGGCTTCGCCCTGGTAGCCGTTCAGCGCATGCTCCCGAAGCACTTCGATGCCCTGTGCGATGCGCGGTTCCCAGGCGGCTGCGTCACCGACGACCGGCGCGCCGGGCACCCCGGGCGGTGCGTGACACAGATAGCAGGCTTCGTTGAAGACCTGTGGCCCCGAGAGCACTGTGTCGACCGGACTCGGCGCTGCCGCGACAGCGGCGGCGGCCGCGGCGAGTTCAGCGTCACCGATCAGCGCGACACGCCCAATCGGTGCAAGCGGCGATGTGCCGGCGTCTGCCATTGCCTCAGTCGCGTGTTCAGCC
>JASFSB010000236.1:0-4630 GCA_050114615.1 Gammaproteobacteria bacterium | reverse complement strand
GGGGATATAACGGAGTTTCCGATTGCAGCCGGTCCGGCCCGTGCGATCGGTATCTCAGCCGGCAGCGATCGTCAGCCGCCCGAGCGAATCGTCGATCGGCTCTGGTTTACCGATCCGGTGAATAATCGGATCGCGTATCTGGTATTTGCCCCCGGAGATCTGCGGCGGTGACCGGTTCGCTGAGTGTCTGAGCCCGCGCTCAGGCTCCGGGCAGTGCTGCGACGTAGTCGATCATTCGTTGCCGCTCAGCAGTATTCGGCAGGCGTCCGAACGCGGCGCCGAGATTGTCGACCATGTGCTGCGGGCGGCTCGTTGCCGGCGTGACGACCGTCACGGCCGGGTGCGAGGCGGCGAATTTGATGAAGAACTGTGCCCAGGTCAGCGCGCCGAAATCGGTTGCCCAGTCGGGCACCTCGTGGCCGGCGACGCGCTCCCAAAGCCGCGTCCGTCCGAAAGGCATGTAGGCCAGAACCGCGATGCCGCGATCCAGCGCCAGCGGAAATATCGTTTCCTCCGCCGAGGTGTTGTCGACTGCGTAGTCGATGCCGATGAAATCGACCGGTTCAGTTCGCAGATACTGCGCGAATGCGGCGTATTGCGGCTCGAACGTCGAGGTCATGCCGATATAGCGTACCCGGCCTGCGGCCTTCAGTTCCCTGAGGATGCCAAACTGCGTGTCTATGTCGGCAAGATTGTGTACCTGGATCAGATCCATCGGCTCGGCACCGTAGCGTTCGAAAGATCGCTCGACCTGCGTCCTGGCCCTGTCGGGATCCGCCCGACCGCCTCCGAACCCGGCAACATTGAGCTTCGTTGCCCAGAACACCCGTTCACGGGCATTCATCTCCGCAACGACGCGCCCTGCGACGGCTTCTGAAGAACCATAGCCGGGCGCCGTATCGAACACGGTGCCGCCCCCGTCGAGCAACGCTTCGAAGACTGCAGTGATGGCTGCCGTGTCACCGTTATCGGCCAGTCGGCGAAACGAGGCGGAGCTGCCCAGACCCACGACGGGCAGTTCTTCGCCGGTCGACGGGATCGCACGTTTGATGATGGGGTCACTGTCCTGCGCCAGCGCGCTCGTTGGCCGACTTCCTGCTGTGGCACAAACGGCGGCTGAGAGCTGAAGATAACGTCGTCGGGTCAGCATGCGGGACTCCGTGGTTTTGGGCAGTAATGTAAATGTAACGACCGGATTGCTATATTCTAGCGGCTTGTGTTCGCAGAGATCGTTTGCTGATGAGTCAATCCCTCGCGTCGTCGCGCGCAACTTTTCGCCGCACGTTTCTGAAGAACTACCTGCAGGACCCCATACGCGTTGCATCAGTGCTCCCAAGCGGCAGAAATCTCGCGCGTGTCATGGCTGCGGAAATTACGTCGGGGTCGCGCGTCGTCGAGCTGGGTGTCGGTACGGGAACGCTGACTCGGGCGCTGATCGACAAGGGTGTCGACCCTGCCAGCCTTTATCTCGTCGAGCAGAATGCCGACTTTGTCGGGATTCTCAAGTCGGAATTTCCCGATTCGCACGTTCTGGCCATCGACGCGGCCGACCTGTCGCATCACCTCGGTCACTGCGCCGGGCAAATCGACCACGTGGTATCGGGCCTGCCGATCCTGTGGTTCAGCAGAGACGTCAAGAAACGCATTCTCGAAGGCGCGTTCTCGCTGCTTCGAAGTGGGGGCTCATTCCATCAGTTCTCCTATTTCGGGCGCCCGCCCGTGAGCCAGGGCCTGCTCGAGGAGCTGGGTCTCAGCGCGGCGCGCACCGGCTTCGCGCCGCTGAATCTGCCTCCGGCGTTTACATATCGGTTCGAACGCCGCGCCGCTGCCTGAACCGTACGGGCTCGCAACGTGCTGTAACGCCGCCATCTGGCCGGGCGTGAAGCTGACTGTTCGTCAGTCCGGATAATTCAGTTCACCGCGAGCGAACGGCTGCACGCGGCCGCCGATCCGAAGTTCGGTGCCGATCTCGGCGTAGATGCGCGCGGGACGCCCCATTTCGAATCCCTGCTCGACGATGATGCGGCCGGAATGTCCGAGGCTGCGAAGGTAGGCGGCAAACGCCGAATTGGCGGATCCCGTGGCCGGGTCTTCCCGAACAAAGTGGCCATCGAAGAAGAACATACGCGCCGCGAAGTCCGCGTCTTCGCCGTGGCCGCCCCGGCAATAGGCGAAAACGGCGCCGTCCACTGATGCGATGGCCGGCATCGTCATGCGGGCCTGCTGCAGGGCATTCATGTCACGCACCGCTATCAGTTTGAATTCCGGCCCGCAGCGCACATATTTCGGCGGCAGGCTCGCGTCGAGCTGTTCCGGAGAAAGACTGACGGCTGCCGCGGCCGCCGTGAGCGGGATCGCATCGCCGAAGTGCGCCGGCGGCGGAACCATCCAGCCGATGCCTGCGTCGAATTCCACCGGCACGTCGCCGGCGTCGAGATCGAGTGTGATCGCTCCGTCGCCACCCGTCAGTATCCAGGCGGTGCCGAGTGTCGGGTGACCGGCGAAGGGCAGTTCTTCGCCAGGCGTGAAGATGCGTACCCGCGCGCGGCCGTCGCCGCGGGCGCATACGAATGTCGTTTCCGAGAAATCGAATTCCCGCGCGATCGACTGCATAGTCGCCGTCGTCAGCGTCGCTGCATCTTTGATCACGGCGAGTTGATTGCCGGCGCGTGCCGTCTCTGCGAATACATCGACAATGAAGAACTCGATGGTCCGTTTCATAACAGCCTCGAAGCGCCGTCAGCTTAAGGATCGACAGTATCGCCTGGATTCTGCCGTCACTCAGTGCATCGGCTGCGATGAGCCGAGCATCAGCGGCAGCGCGGTCCAGGCGGCGAACAGAACGAGCAGGGCACCACTGGCACGGTTAGGCAGCCGCGCGAGGCCTGCCGTGTGCAGCAAGGCACTCAGTGCGCTGAGACTGAGCAGTGTGCCCAGGCCGAAAACTGCCATAACGACGGCACCCTGCAGCACGCTCCCGGATGCAGCAGCCACCGCCAGCTGCGCGTAGACGAGCCCGCACGGCAGCCAGCCCCACAGTGCCCCTGCGCAGAAAGCGCGTGCGGCGGTGCGCGGCGGCAGCAGTGGTCTGAGCAGCGGTGCGATACGCAGCCAGAAGGCTGCGCCGCCACGTTCCAGCCGACCGAGCAGCGGTCTGCCGAGCAGCAGCTGTAGCCCGATCGCTGCGATCAGGGCGGCGGCGACGTAACGCAATATGTTTGAACCGTGCGGGCCGAACAGTCCCGCTGCAATGCCGCTGCCCGCCAGCCCCGCGATGGCGCCGGCGGTGCTGTAGCCAAAGACACGACCGCAGTGCGCGCTCAGCAGGACGAGTACACCGCGCAGTCCGCGTTGCTGATGCGTGCCCAGCGACGCGAGAATGCCACCGCACATGCCCAGGCAGTGGCCGCCGCCGCCCGCCAGACCGGTCAGCCACGCAGCGGCGATCAGCCCGAAGTCGAAGTCACTCATCGGCGTTGTCATCGTCGAGCAGAATCCGCACGGCCGGCGTATCGAGGTCTTCGAACTGGCCGGACCGAACGGCCCAGAAGAATGCCCAAACGGCTATGCCGAGCAGGACGATGGCCAGCGGGATCAGCGCGAACAGCATGCTCATGACGGTTCCATCAGCCAGTCGTGCGAACCGCGCCGCTGATTCGATGCGCGCGGCGTCGACCGCAGGCCTGCACCGAGCCGCAGTCCGTTCAGTACAACGAGCAGAGAGCTTAGCGACATGCCCAGCGCGGCGAGCCAGGGCGGTACCAGTCCTGCTGCAGCCAGCGGAATACCCGTCAGGTTATACGCAATGGCCCAGCCGATATTCTGGCGAATCGTACGCCGCACCTGTGCCGCCCATGCCGGCAGCATCGCGACGATGCGCAGATCCTCACCTGTGAATACGATGTCGGCTGACGCACGCGCAAGCTCGCTGCCCGAAACCATCGCGATCGATACATCCGCCTGGGCAAGCAGCGGGGCATCGTTGACGCCGTCTCCCACAGCGATGACATGTTGTCCGGCCTGCTGCAACTCGCGGAGCAGCGCGAGCTTGCGTTCCGGCAACGCGGCAGCGTGGTACTGATCGATATCGAGTCGGTCGGCTGCGGCGCGGACAGCTGCTTCATCGTCGCCGCTGACGAGCGCGACGTTCATTCCCGATTGCTGCAGCATCTGCATCGCAGCCGGCGCATACGGGCGCACACGTTCGCTGAACTCGAACCGGGCGAACACCGTGGTGCCATCCGTGAGCCAGACGCCGCGCTCACGGTCGACGTTTGCGACGCCGGCAAACGCGGCCGAGCCCAGACGCCAGGTGCGTCCATCGACGCTGCCGGTCACGCCCTGACCCTCGAAATACTCGACGTGCTGCGCGCGCTCCGGATGATTGCCCGCAACGAAAGCCCGCGCGAGCGGGTGTTCGATACCCGCCTCGAGCCGCATGGCGATTTGCAGGCACTGCTGTGTGTCGAGATCGGCAAACGGCTGTATCCGGATAATGCTGATGATCCCGTCGGTCACCGTTCCGGTCTTATCGAACAGCCAGGTCCGGACATCGAGCAGTCGGTCGATGACTTCGGTCGATCGCAGCAGCAGACCCTGCCTGGCCAGTGCACCGAGACCTGTGGCGAAT
>JASFSB010000235.1:0-4650 GCA_050114615.1 Gammaproteobacteria bacterium | reverse complement strand
AACTCTACATCGGTGGAAACTTCGGCTCCAATCCCATGCCACGTTTTGGCGTATTCGCAGCGATTGATCTGCGCACGAATCGGCTGGTATGGCAGCAGCACTGGCCCGATCGCTGCTTCAGCGGATCGGTGGCGACGGCCGGCGGTCTGGTATTCGTCGGGCGCAGCGACGGACGCCTGACTGCACTCGACTCGGCAACCGGTGCCCTGCTCTGGGAGTTTCAGACCGGCGCCGGCATGAACGCACCTGCCTCCGTGTTTGAGCATGAAGGACGTCAATATGTAGCAGCGCTGTCGGCCGGAAACGTATCCGGCGGTGCGCGCGGCGACAGTGTGTGGCTGTTCTCGCTCGACGGCGCGCTCGAAGAGGTCGCGCCCGCCGGTATGCAACTCACGCAGGCGTCACCCGCCGAGGCCGGTCTCGCGAGCGACCCTGACGCAGGCCTGGCGACGTACAACGACTCGTGTGTCTTCTGTCACGGTGCGGACGGCACGGGAGGCCATGGCGGCCCGGGCTTTGACAGTGCGAGATCCATCGAGGAGATCAGGCGCATCGTGACGGCCGGCGGCAACACGATGCCGCCTTTCGGCAACACGTTGAGCACCGCGCAGATTGCGAGCGTCAGTGCCTGGGTGTCCGAGCTCGCTCAGCGTGCACTGGACGAATAGCGCGCAGTAACCTACGCGCCTGCAAGTGGCGGAGGTGGATGGGAATCGAACCCACCAGCCGGGTTCGCCGGCTCACTGGTTTTGAAGACCAGGGAAGTCACCAGACTTCTTTCACCTCCCGCGCCGAGACCAGTCTATTGACGAATGCGCCGCATGTCCCCCCTGCGCAGCGTAAATCCTGTCGCATCAAGATGTTCGAGCAGCGGCACGACATGCTTGCGCGTCGTGCCGAGCAGGTCGCGAACGTCCTTGACCGCGAATTCATCCGGATACGGGAACCGCCGGCTAATCTGCTCACGAACGCCCTGAATCGCACTCGCATGCAGTACCAGCATCTGTTTGCGATCGCGCGTCTGCAAACGCACAACGCGACCGCTGTCCATCAGAAATCGCAACGACTCCCGCGCGGCGGTGCTCGTTCCGACAATCTCTTCGATCGAAGGTGACACGACGCCGGATCGCGAAAACGCGGCTTCGATCCGAGCAACGAGCCGACGTTGCACATCGCTCAGCCCGGCAGTGGGCTCGAAGCTGCTCAGATGCCACCGGTCTCCACTTGCCTTGATCTCATGCGTCGATTTCAGACGTTCGCAGGCAGCCTGCACCAACGCTTCATGCGGCTCACCGGTCAGCGAACCGCGCAGCTCGGCGTAGCGCATGCCGGTATGTTGCGGATGCTGTTCGTGATAGTGGCGCAGCGTGTTCGAAATTTCTCCGGCAAGCTCTTCAATGACTTCAGCTGCACAGACTGTGCCGGCAGACAGACTGACGACGTCGGTCGTGCCGATCAGTTCATCGAGCGCCTGCAGGTCGATGCTCAGATGGCGTAACAGCGCCTCCTTTTCCAGACCTGCAACGCCTGCGGCGCGAACATAGTGCACAAGCGCGCTGCGATGATCGGCTCGGGCAAGTGCCAGCAGCGCACGATTGCCCGAACGGTCAAATCGATGGCGTCTCGGCGCCAGCGGGTCAATGACGATTCCGCCACCGACGGTTTCCGCCGGCGAGTTGCTGCGCAACACGAAATGCATACCGCGGCGTGCAGGCAGCCGCCGATCGCAGCGTAGCTGGGCGAGCAGGCGCGGCTCCGATGCGACGTCGTGCTCGAGAATACGCAGCTTCGCCTGCGCTTCTGCGGTGCCGACAAGTACTCTGAATGTCGCTGCGTTCCTGAACGACTCCACGAACGCCGGCACCGCTTCGATCAGACAATCAATGCGTGCGCTCGCGAGCGCGGCATGCTCGTGACCGAGGAACGTTCCCCGAGAGATGGAATCGATATCCGATCCGCGTACGTTCAGTGCAGCTCGATCGCCCTGTGTAGCCTGATGAACTGCCTGTCCGTGTACCTGTATACCACGCACGCTGACGCGTGAGCCGCTCGGCACGAGTACGAGCTCATCACCTGTCGATACGCTGCCTGAATGCACCGTGCCGGTCGCGATACGTCCAAATCCGGTCTTCGTGAAGCTGCGATCGACCGGCATCAGAAAAGGAACTGCGTCGTCGACAATGCGTTGCGACTCGAGGCTCACGAGCGCGTCACGCAACTCCTCTATTCCGGATCCGTCGACGGCCGCGACCGCAAGAATCTGCGCGTCTCGCAGAAACGTCTCGCCGAGGTACTCGCGAATCGCATGGCCCGCTGCCTCGAGTTCAGCTCTATTAACCAGATCGCGCTTGGTCAGCACTACCAGTCCGGTTCGAATGCCGAGCAGCTCGGCGATCGCGACATGCTCGCGTGTCTGTGGCATCACGCCCTCGTTCGCAGCAACGACGAGCAACGCCGCATCGATGCCGCTCGCGGCACTGATCATTGCACGAATGAACGACTGATGGCCGGGAGCGTCGATCAGATCGACGCAGGTCGACCCGGATTCGAACCAGGCATACCCTGGCACGATCGATAGGCCGCGCTCACGCTCTTCTGCGAGGCGATCAGTTTCGATACCCGTCAGCGCCCGAACGAGCGCCGTCTTACCGTGATCGACATGTCCGAGCACGCCGAGCGTCAGCTGCCGGCGCTGTGGTGAAACGACGCCGGACTCGCTCATTCGAAGCTGAAAATGTCTTCGCCGGCATCCGGCGGCTGCATGCCCTCTTCGAGGTTGTCGCGCCAGATCTGTGCCCACGGTCGGCCATACATGTCCGGCACCGTATAATTCTCTATTGTTCGGCCGGGCGCCACAGACTGCGCGCGCCCGTCGACGGGAAATATCTGCTGGATGCATTCGACGTACAGGAACGGCTCTCCTTCGTCGAGCTCATTGAGTTTTTCGAAATGACGCACGATTCGCACCGGCTCGACGTAGGCTTCAGGATCGTAGAACACCGCTTCGTGACAGAAGCCCGTGAACGTTCCGTCGGCATCGTAGCTCGGCGTGTAAATTTCTATCGTCTGCAGCGCACTGGAGAACTCGAACACGCCGTGCGACGCCCAGCCCTGGATGTTCGAAGTCCAGGTGATCAGCGCATCCCCGTCCCAGAATCCAATCGTCTCACCGTACCAGCGCGGGACGTCTGCCCCGAGTCTCGGCACGCGGCCGTCCATGTTGAACTCCCGACCGATGTGCACGTTCGTCATGAAATTGCCGGCAGAAGAAGTCAGCAGCTGTACCAGATCCGGCGTCACCATCACGTAGAGATTTCGCGTCCCTGCAAAGTGAAACCGGCGCATGAATCCCTCAGGCCAGCAATACTGTCCGGGCCATTGCGGAGAATTCGTCGTGCCCTCATGATAGTTCTGCTGGACCATGCGCTGCTGATATTCGTCGGTCAGCAGCGACAGAATCGTCGGTATTTGATTGACGAGCATGCCGTACCAGCTACCGAAGGCCGTCTGCATGTTGATGCGCGAGTATCGACCATTCCAGTGCGCCGGCACTGTCTCATAGGTGTACTGCGTGGGTCCGCCGCGGCTTCGTGCGTCCTCCAGCAGTGCGTTGTAGTGCGCTTCGGCCGTCGCGAACGGGTACGGGCTGACAATCGCCTCGCGGGGGTAGTCCCGATCGCAGTAACCCCAGGCCGCCTGCGCAGGATCCTCGCCGATCGTCGGGCGACTGAAACTGCTGGCCCCGCGCTGCTGCTCGAGTGCCAGGCTGCTGTTGCAGCGAAAGTAGCGCGGATCGCTCCAGAATTCACGATCCTGATAGAAATCCGTCGTCGTAAAAATATCGACAGGCAGAGGATCGATGCCTTCGGGCACGTCGCCGTCGAAAGCCGAACCAATCTCGACGATTTCGCCCCCGCCGTTGCCTGATCCGGTCAGCTCGAGCCGAAACGGGCCAACGACGGGATACTCGGCAAGGTAATCGGTGAACGCGGAGTTATCTGCGTCGGGATAAGCGAGCGGAACGGCAACCGGGGCGCCACGCCCAACCGGCGCAGCCGGCGGCGTCGAAACCTCTTCGGGTGCGCAGCCAGCCCCGATGAAAGCCACGCTCAGTCGCATTGCCCTCGTTGCCAGCTTCCTCATTCCACCTCCCCCGGGAACATGCCCTGCGCCGCGCTCAGGCTACTCGCAGTGCGCGCTGCGTTGCAAGACAACGCGAGAACGGTGACAGTTCGAGCCCGCCCACAGATCGCGGTAAGGACAATTACGTATCCCGGCCGCAATGTGGCGATGAGGAAATGCACGAAGATGAATTCCCAGGCGCCAGGCAAACAGTGGCATCAGCTCGAGATCGGGCAGATTGCCTCTGCGCTCAATACGGATACACGCAACGGTCTGACGGATTCGGCAGCTGCAGCCATAGCGCTTCGCGCCGGCCCTAACAAGATTTCCGCCCAGGACCAGCGCAGCCTGGCCGGAATCCTTCTGAGACAGTTTGCCGACGTAATGATCCTGCTGCTGGCGGTCGCAGCGATTATTTCCGGGTTGCTCGGGGAATCAGCCGATGCGGCCGCGATCGTCCTGATACTCGTGCTGAATGCGGCCATCGGGGCGATTCAGGAGTATCGCGCGCAGCGCGCCGTCGCCGCG
>JASFSB010000234.1:0-4655 GCA_050114615.1 Gammaproteobacteria bacterium | reverse complement strand
ACGAGTATCCCGATGAAATCATTCGGAAATGTCAGCGCGTTGTGCGGTTCGACGTGGCTCAATGCCAAAAACGGTGTGATCAGCGGTGTGGCTCGCCACAGGAACTCCACCGACACCCGACTATGATTGACTCGACGACCCGGTGCGTCGCTCGGGCGCGTTTTTTCCATCAATGAGTAGGCGTAGCCGGCCTGCCAGGTGAGATTCAGTCGCGGCGGGCCCAGACGGCCGGCGACATTGACGCCGAAATCGGCGCGCCACTGCTGCGTGCCTGCCTGTGTTTCGGTGAACAGCGGATAATCGTTGCTTGGAAAGTAGAATCCGACGAATGGCGTCACGCCGATCGGATCCGTGCGCCACAGCCAGCGCAGGTTGACGCCAATGTCGCCCCATGCGCTGTGATAGCGGCCGTCGTCGAGAAATTCCTCGCCATGGTCGTCGAGCAGCAGGCGCGGGTCGTGCGGCTGATCGCCGATGTAACGATTCGATTTGAACGGCAGCGTCACATTCAGCGCCAGCCGCTCCGTCAGGCCGTAATCGAAGTCGAAGAACGCAGAGCGCAGCGTGACTTCCCCGAACTCGTGGTAGACGACGTCGAGGTCGCGCTTGGTAATCGTGATGTGCTGCAGGCTGACGCCGTAGCTGCCATTGCCACGGCCCGGCACGCCGACATTGACCTGCGTCTGAGTGAGCGCTGTGCCCGAGTGCAGCACGCACAGCGCGACGACGCTTGCCAGCAATTGCGCGTTCAGCCTGCTCACGGGCTGCGGGACCCTGCCCGGCCTGATCAGGTGACGCTGTCGAGCACGCGATTGATGATGGTCAGGTACTGCCCGATGCTCGCGCCCTCGATCAGAAACTGCTCGAAGCGATCACGCACCTGCGGACTCTTGCGGAGGCTGCGGGCGACGATCGGCAACAATCGGGGCCCGGGTGCGGAGTCGTTCGCGACCTGCTCGGGCACCGCGCTGAGCGCATCGAAATCGGCAATGATTATGTCGAATTGGTTCTGCCGGAGCTGTGCCGCCATGTCCTCGGCATCGGCGACCAGGGTGATGTGATGGCCCGCGCGCTGCAGCGCGGCGTAGTAATCGTCCTGACTCGCGTCGGTCCACAGCACGAGCACATCGGCTGGGCGTGGCGCCAGATAGCTTTGGAACGGCAGGCCTCGGCCGGCGTTGAACATCATCTCGCCGCATGCAAGGGCGGTTGCAGGGCTTGCGGCTACGGCAATCAGCAGGAGTTTCTTTATCGTCTTCGTAAGCCTCATAGCTGTCTCCGGATAAATGTGACTGCTGTGGTTCTGGCGAAGGATTCCTCCTTCGGTGACTATACTACGGAATCCGCGCGCGCGAATTACCGAATTCACTGCGTCGCCTCCTCGACAGTGATGCCGAACACGATCAATGCGCCGGAATCCGGGACCATTTCGAGGTCCAGACATTGCGGTATCCGTTCGGGATGAGGATTTTCCAGACGCGGCGCCGCGTACGTGATCATCAGCGTATTGAGCCGCGCGAGTGCGATGTCCGTCGCGAACACCAGCGGCACCTGCGTATCGTCATTGTTGAATCCATGCAGCTCGAGGCCTGCGCGCAACGGTATTTCGGCGCTCGAGCCGTCGGTGTAATGGATTCTCAGTCGTGCGTAGGTCTGTCCTGTGACACCGGGCCCATTGCTTGCCATGTAGCCTAATACGTGGATCGCTGCGGCCGCACGCGCGGGCATCGCCAGACACTCGATCCGTATTTCTGCCGTCTCATTGGTGTCGAGCGGTCGGCCGATCTCCACCATGCCGCGCAGATCGTAGTCGATGCCGCCGATGCGCTGCACACCGGCCGGCAGGCGTCGTGCTGATGAGATCGCGGCCCAGAATGTGTTGACGGCCGTGAACGGCCCAAGACTGTAGATCGCACTGAGGTCGAGCAGTGTGTCGGGCGTATCCGGCGTGCGTGCCGGAATGGCGACTTCGCTGGCTTCATACGACGCCTGGAAGCGCCACTCCGGCTGCTGCTGCGCCGGCGCGCGGCCCATCCGGCGCGCCATTGCATTTGGTGCCAGCGCGATCGCCGGGCGGGGCAGGCCCGCCGGCCACGCGCCCGGATCGCCGGCCCGCAAACGACTTCTCTCAGCCGGGCTCGGCGCGTAAACGGGACCTTCGTCGCGGTCCGGCAGTAAGCGCCCGAGCGCCGCTTCGAGCGCTGCGACCTGGCCGGTTTCAGGGGTGATACGCCAGTGCAATTGCGACGTGCCCATCGATATGGCGCGCAGTGCGCTGCCATCTGCGGTGTACCCGAGTGATACCAGTGCGCCGTACTCCGGGAGGTCGGTCGTCATGGGCTGTCCCAGCAACGCCCCGGTCGCGGCATCGTGCAGTTGAATCTCGTTGCGGTAGGCGCGTGCGAGCAGGCGTCCGTCGGGGCTCAATGCCATGAACGGGTAATCGAGATCCGATGTTGTCACAGCGATTCGTGGCAGCCGCTGCGTCGCGCCATCGAAAGAGATTTCCGCGTCGTACTCGTTGCCCGCGACGATGATGCCGGCATCGTTCACGATGAAACTCGTCGGGTCCGCGGCGCCGAGCGGAATCTCCGCAGCAATGACGTCCGTGTCGGGATTCCACACGATCAGGCCGGCGTCGCCGAGTTGCGGGTCGACCGGACGCACGAGCAGCAGCAGATCCTCGTCGTGAAACTCGGCCCACACCACAGGCTCGAAGGGATCGTGTGGAAATTCGGCGACTGGTCGGAGCTCCTCACTGTCGAACACGCTGGTAATACCGTCACGAGCGCCAACCGCGGCAAGGCGTCGGCCGTCAGGCGAGAACGCATAGCGCAGCATCGGGCCGTCGAGAACCGCCTCGCCAGGCAGCCGGCGTCCGGCGATGCCGTCGAAATGTTGCAGCATTTCCTGATGGCCGTTGCGGCCATGCCCGCCGAAGCTGAGCAGCACCTGACGACCGTCATCGTGGGTCAGAAAGCGCTGCGGCGTTTGCGGCAGCGGCACCGGCGCGTAGCGCGGATTCAAGGTCGTCGTGTCGTAGGCGCGCAGCTCCGCGCCGACGCTGAGCAACAGCAACCGGCCCTGATCGATGATTTCGGCGTAGCCCGGCGGCTGTGGCAGCTCGAGCCAGCGCGTCATCGGCCGGCCTTTGGGTGATACGAGCCGGACATTGTTCCACTGCACATCGATGAGCCGCGCCGCATCGAAGCGATTCGCATCGGGTAGTTGCCGCGGTCCGGTCGGGTTGACCGTGGCCGAAGCGGGCAGGCGCCACAGCCTGACCTGGCGGTCCCGTCCGGCGCTTGCAAACAGCCCCTGCTCGAGCGACCACGCGAGCGGGTACCATGCCGCCCGCTCACGCAGCGCTGCCGGCGCAACACCGATGCGTCCGGCAGCTCTGAGTCGAAACAGCGGGATCGGGATTCGCCACAGCGCGGTGTCGCGCTGACCGGCCGCAATCAGCAGCCGCTGCGCGCGACTGACGGCAACGCGATAGATGGGAAATTCGGCCCGAATTTCGCCGCTGACGACGAAGTCGCGGGATGCGACATCGAAGATCTGCGCGAGCCCGTCGAAGCTCGCTACGGCAAGCCATTCGTCGTCCTCGCTGAACGACAGCCACGTGATTTCCCGGGTGCGCTGCGCGGGCAGCTGGTTCACTGCGCGGCTGGCTGTATCGAGCAGATAGACACGACCCTCCACGTCCCCGAAAGCCAGGTGCCGGCTGTCTGCACTGAGTGCCCAGGCCAGAATGCTGTTCGGATCCGGTACCGCCACCTGCCGTTCGGGCAGCTCGCCGCGCGGGTCGTGAATGGTCAGTCCGCGCATCTCGTCGCCCAGACTGAACGCCATCTCGGCATTCGCTGTGAGGCGCCAGGAATATCGCTGCGCGCTGCCGGGAATCGGCTCAGCCAGCGGCAGCCAGGGTTCGACCTGCCAGAGCTGCACTGCGCCTGCTGGCGTGCGCAACAGCGCAGTTTCGCCCTGCGGACCGAACGCCGCCACCGTGAAACCCCGCGGCGGTTCGATGACGGTGAGGCTGGGTAAGTCGATGAGCCAGCTGTCGCTCTCGGACGGCCGCACGAAATTGCCGATCCATTCGAGCGTCATCAGCAGCCTGTCGTTATCGTTGAAGCGCAGCAGCATCGGCCTTCTGGGGCGGCCATCCGAAGTGCGCCACGGATCGCCGCGTTGCTGCGGTGCCAGATGCGGTGCCAGCGAGACACGGCCGCGCTCTTCGAGTGTCGCTGTGTCGTACCAGCGCACGCTCAGATCGTCGAAAGCCAGTGCCAGCCGACTGCCATCGCGACTGAGCGCGGTCGCAAACGGGACCGAAAGCGTGTCAGCAACGACGATCGAGTCGATCAGCTGCGCCCCCTGGGTCTGCAGCAGCCCGATGCGCAGCCGATCGATCTCAGCCTGCTGCGCTGCGCCCGCTGCCTCGAGCTCGCGGACGTTGGCAAGCAGCCGCGCGATGGCCTCGAGACCACGACCGTCCTGTTCGAGCGCGATCGCAGCTTCGCGCCGGTTCTCCCAGATCAGCTCGCGCGCCGCCTGGGCGTTGCCCTCGGCCCGCTGCCATTGCTGCGAGGTTGCTGCGAGGCCGGCGACGAGCGCGATCGCAACGGCGGTGACCGCGACGGCCAGCCGTG
>JASFSB010000233.1:0-4657 GCA_050114615.1 Gammaproteobacteria bacterium | reverse complement strand
ACTGCCAGCGCACCGCCAGGCAGGAAATCGAGCTGCATGTCCACGACGATCAGGGCGGCTCGGGAACGGTCCTTGGTGTTGTGCATGTGATCGCTCAGTATTGCACGCGACTCAATGAAACTGCGCGTCGACTTTGCGTGCCAGGCACCTGAGTGAGTCGGATACGCGCACCTCGTATACTGCGGCCGGCGCGAGTGAGCGCAGCGACTGCGGGAGTCGCGTCAGCTCGACGCGCGCGTGCTCGCGAACCTCGAGCAGGCTCTTCGCCGGGCCGAGCCGAATGCCATCACGCATGACGGTCTGCAGCAGCGGCTCCCCCGAGGCGGTGTCGGATACGAGCGTGAGCTCGTCGCGCCGCAGGCATCCGGTCGAATCGGTCTGGCGGAAGACCTGTTTGCGCCCTGGCCATGTCGCCTTGCCGGTAGAGCGTTTCCGGCGCGCGACGCCGGCATATTCCTCGAGTTTGTAGACACAGTCGAGCGCCGGACAGTCGGCCGAAATATCGAGGCTCGTGCCGATGCCGAACCCATCGATCGGCGCCGCGCTGCCGACGAGCCGCTCGACTTCGAGCTCATCCAGGCCGCCGCTGGCGAAAATGCCGATCTGCGGGAGACCTGCGTCGTCGAGGATGTGCCGGACCTTGCCGGCGAGCGCCTGCAGGTCGCCGCTGTCGAGCCGGACGGAATGAATCGGTTTCTCCGTGAGGCGCTGCGCCGCTTCGGCAACGCGGCGTGCCCCGGTCTCGGTGTCGTAGGTGTCGATCAGCAGCACGATGTTGCCGCGGTGCGATTGCATGAAGTGCTCGAATGCCGCGAGCTCGGTGTCATGCGCTTCGATGAATGAATGCGCCATCGTGCCGAATATCGGGATGTCGAACAGCGGCTTCGCGAGCACGTTCGAGGTGCCGGCGAAGCCGGCCAGATAGCTGGCGCGCGCAGCGAAGACGGCGGCTTCGCTGCCATGCGCGCGACGCATGCCGAAGTCGACGAGCAGCCGGCCGTCGGCAGCGAGCACGCAGCGAGCCGCCCTGGACGCAATGAGCGTCTGATAGTGCAGGATGTTGACGAGCCTGCTTTCGGCGAGCTGTGCCTGCGGCAGCGGAGCGATGACGCGCAGCGTCGGCTCGTTCGCGAAAAACACGGTGCCTTCAGGCATCGCCTCGACGGTGCCCGTGAAACGGAAATTCGCCAGCCAGCGCAGAAACCGGGACGAGAACAGCCCCGTGCCTTCGAGCGCAGCCAGGTCTTCGGACGAGAACCGCAGTGTCTCGAGGTACTCGAGCGCCTGCTCGAGTCCGGCTGCGAGGAGAAAGTTCCGCTGCGGCGGCAGGCGCCGTACGAAGAACTCGAATACGGCGTCGTCGTACATTTCGCGGTCGAAATAAGCCTGCAGCATCGTCAGCTGGTAGAGATCGGTCAGCAGGGGGGTTGTCGGCCTCATCTTGCGGGGCAGCTCCTCGTGGTCATTCGGCGTCTGCGATGCTCGGTTCCGCTGAAGCAATATACCAGCGCGGCTGCTCGAGCCAGCGACGAGAGGCTGACTGAGTGCCTCATTGGCGCGGGTCCGGCATTACGGCGAAAAAACAGGCGTTTGGACTTACGATTCGTTCATTCTGTATTGTGACTCGCCCAAAAGGGGGAAGATGATGATCAGGTGTCGCTCGGTCCGGCAAGAAATATATTTGCGCGGAATACTCGTCACGCTGTGCCTGACTGTGCTGCCTGTCGCGATGTCGCCTGGACAACAAAGCGCCGAGACAGGCGCCGCCAGGGTCCCGACCGGACTCGGGCGCGGAAATCCGGACACGCCTCGATACTTTGCTTCGGCAGCGGCAGCAACGCGAGCCATCGCAATTTGCAGCGGCTTGTGGAGCGCCAACCAGACAATGGCGGACATTGATCGTTACAGCCCGCTGCATCCCGAAGATGCCGGGCATTTCGAAACGGAGATTGACGGCGAATCCCGGACTGTGTCGATCACTTACGACCCGGACATGCCGCCGCGCATCGTCGTCTGGCGCCCGGTCCTCGGGTGTACGCAACTGCCGGTCGGGGCGCGCCCGGAAGCGAAGAACCCGTTGCCCCAGGTGGCTGCGCGGATTCGCACCCCCGAGCTGGACGAACAGCCCTGGCCGCTCGGTGATCGCGATGCTGTCGCGACGCTGCCTCGTGCACAGCAATCGAAGCTGGACGACGTCGTAGATGGCGCCTTCGACGGGACGACATACCCCGGCAACACCTGGGGAGTCGTTGTCGTCGTGAACGGAAAGATCGCTGCCGAGCGCTATGCGATGAATTTCGACATGCATAAAGGCGCGCAGACGCATTCGGCGGCCAAGAGCTTCGCGGCCAGTCTGCTTGGTATCGCGGTCAGGCAATACGGGATGAATATTCATGCGCCCGGGGCCCTCGAAGCGTGGCGCCGCCCGGGCGATCCCCGCAACCGGATCACCGTCAACCATCTGTTGCGTATGAACAGCGGCCTGTACGGTGAGGGCAACGGCAGTCCGCAGGCCGACATCTATTCCAACGGGGCCACCGTTGCCGAACGCGCCGTCACCAATTTTCTGCATACGATGCCGGGCTCGCGGTTCGTCTATAACCCACCGGACACGATGCTGCTGGTGCGCGCGATAAGGGAAGTCGTCAATGACGACGAAAAATTCCTGGCGATGCCTTTTACTGAATTGTTCTGGAAGCTGGGCATGACGCGGACGACGCCTTCCAGTGACTGGAATGGCGATTTCCTGATGTCCGGACAAACCTACAGCACAGCGCGGGATTTCGCGCGATTCGGGCTGCTGTATCTCGGTGAGGGCGTGTTCAACGGCGAGCGCATACTGCCGGAGGGCTGGGACCGCCTCGTTTCAACGCCGGAACTGGCGCAGCCTTCCGGTGATGGCCCAGGTTATGGCGGACAATTCTGGCTCTATGGCGGACACGAGGGTCTGCCCGATGATGCCTTTGCGGCCCGCGGCGGTATGGGGCAGTACATCATGATCGTCCGGTCTCAGGATCTCGTCATCGTAAGACGCGGCTATGATGTCGGCGCGAGTTTCCCGCTCGATAAATTCAGTGCGGACATCATCGGCGCCCTGCAGTGAATTCGACTCCGGACGGACTCTCGGATAGCGTATGTGAGTTCCTGGCGCAGACTTCATACGACGACCTCCCTGATGCAACGCGCATCGCTGCGAAGCGAGCAATACTCGATGCAACCGGCGTCATCATCGCTGCCAGCGGTCTGAGCGCCGACACTTTGCCGTTCATCCGACTGGCGCGTTCCGCGACCGGACCCTGCACACTGTTGGGCTACGATGATCTTGTCTTACCTCAGATGGCGGCTTTCGGCAACGGCGCGATGGCGCATGCACTTGATTTCGAGGATGCATTCGACCGGGCGCCCTGCCATCCGAATGCCGCAGCGGTTCCTGCCGCGATCGCCATCGCGCAGGCTTACGGTCCCGTTGATGGCCGGGAATTCGTAACCGCGATAACCGTCGGCTGCGAACTTGCCTGTCGGATGGCTTTAAGTCTTCGCCAGGGCCTCGAGGAGAACGGCTGGTATCCGCCGACGATTCTCGGTGCGTTCGGCGCCGCGGCGGCAGCCGCGAGACTACTGAAGCTGTCTGCCGCGCAGATTCGTGACGCGCTCTCGCTGACGCTGTGCCAGGTGACCGCACCGGGTGAAATAAAAAACAGTCCGGGAACAGTCGTGCGCGCCGTCCGCGAAGCCTTTCCTGCTCAGGCCGCTGTGATTTCCGCCGTGCTTGCGCGCGAAGGAGTGCGCGGGTTCGAGGCGCCGCTCGAAGGTCAGGATGGGTTCTTCCGCTTGTACGCTGACGGAAACTACGAGCCGGGGGCGCTGCTCGATGGCCTGGGATCGGATCTGCTGATCGGGCAACTCAGTTTCAAACCCTGGCCGACGTGTCGTGGAACGCATGCCTACGTCGAGATCGCCTTGGGACTGCGTCAGAAATACGGATTCCGGTGGACCGACATTGAATCGGTCGTCGTCGACACCGGCCCGGTGCAGCAGATGCTGGTCGATCCGTTGATCCGGAAGCAGGCTCCGCAAACCATCATTGATGCAAAGTTCAGCATTCCTTTCGTGGTTGCGATGACTTTCGTGCGTGGTCGCGTGACGCTCGAAGACTTTAGCGACGATGTGCTCGGCGATCCGGATATTCTGCAGATGGCCAGCCACATTTCGCCACGCGCTCATCCGGACTGGGGAACCGGGCACGCAACCAACGGGGCTTTGACAGTCACGCTGACCGATGGCCGCGCGCTTTCCGGCCAGGTCGACAATGCGCTCGGCAGTCCCGCAACTCCGATCGCGACAGAGGCGCTCGAGGAAAAGTTTCTTGGTTGCTGCGCGCATGCAGCGAGCGCAGCAGATCTCGGTCGCGCGAAAGTCATGGCGGCCGAAATTCTCGCGCTCGAGGAATATCCGGACTGTGGCAGCTGCTTTCGGCTGTAGCGTCGCTCGTGCCGGCCTACCAATCGTTGGTCGTACAAACTAATATCGATACTCGAGGTGATGTTGGCGGCAAATCCACAACGGAACAGTCGAACGTTGCATTCATGTCGTCCGGGGGCAGATTGAAGTGAAGGCGTTTCGCACAGCTGGCTGCGCGTTGCTGATGGCGGTGTTC
>JASFSB010000232.1:0-4658 GCA_050114615.1 Gammaproteobacteria bacterium | reverse complement strand
ATCGGCTGCGCCACGAATACGACGAGGGCAACACCAATCAGCGGCAGCAGACCGTGAATGTCTTTCTTGACCAGTGCCTTTATTACGCTCGGGCTCATGCGGCTTCACTCTCGGGCATCGCTCAAGGACTCGTGGATCGCGAACTGCGGATCAAAGCGTTGCTGATCGCTCGCAGGCTCATGGCCTCGGTATCGAACTGCACGGCGCCGAACAGATCGCAGAGATCCCGCTCGAGGCGTTCGCTGGATTCGAATTTCGAATCGACGAAGCGCAGCAGATGACCGCTGATCTCGGGGGAAAGCCAGCCGGCCGGGCGGTTATCCGACAGTTCCTTGCGGGCTGAGAGCGTAACCTGCACTTCACGGAATCTCGAGCGCAGCGAATCGACCGATTCCTGGAACAACAGGCTGCCCTTGTCCATGAAGGCGATATGGCTCGTGAAATTCTCGATTTCCGCGAGCTCATGCGAGGAGATCAGAATCGTTGTCTCGTCTGCCTGCTGCAATAGGCCATCCACGACTTCGTCACGTGTCAACGTATCCATTCCCGTCAGCGGCTCATCGAGAATCAGGAGTTTCGGCCGGAACGAGATGCCCGCAACCAGCACGGTCTTCATCCTCATCCCGTGAGAGAGCTTGCTGAGCGGGCGTTTCGGCGGCAGCTCGAACTGCTTGCGCAGGCTGGCCTCGAGACCAGGGTCCCAGCTCGGATAAAGCGCACGAAGGTAATCGAAGTACTGGGCTACAGTGAGTCGTTCCGGAAGCAGTTGGTTTTCGGCTACGTAACCGATTCGCTCGAAGAGCTTGGGTGTCAGCGCGCGGGTGTCCGTGCCGAGCACGACGGCCGATCCCGCGCTCGGCCGAATCATGTTCACCAGGATCCGCATGGTCGTTGTCTTGCCGGCGCCGTTGGTGCCGACCAGTGCGAAGGCGGAACCTTCGGGAACGCGCAGATTGATATCGTTCAGGACAGATACGCGTCCGTACTGTTTGGACAGATCTCTGGTTTCAATAATCACCGGACGCGACCTTCAGTCGGTCGAGACTTTTCCAACTCGATTTTATGGACTTCGTGAGCTCCTCGAGACTGACGCCGACGCGTCTCGCTTCCACGACGAGTTGCTCGATGTCGTCATCGAGCAGTCGCTGCCTGTCGCCGCTGCGCGCCTTGGGCGGCATCGCGACGGTGGTGCCGAGGCCTGGCTTGGCGATCAGCCACCGTTCCTGAATCAGGTGCTGAACGACCTTGTGGGCCGTGTTCGGATGAATCTTCAGGTCCGAAGCGATGGAGCGCACCGAGGGGAACGGATCTCCCGGCTTGAGTGTTCCGGCCAGGATGGCTTTGGTTGCCGCAAAGACCACCTGGTCGAATATCGACTCGGTCGAGTCGGATTTCAGCTTGAAAGGTGTCATATGCGAAGTGTGACACATATGACACATTAGTCGAGCAGGCGTCAAAGCCGTTACGAGTCCACGTTCCTCGTCATCTTCGGAATCCCGTGCTTGCCATCCAGTGAGTCGAGAGTCATGGTCACAGGAGTATTCAGTCGGCCGCTATTCTCAGGGACCGCATGATCACTTTGACCCTCGCCGCTGCCGGCTTCGGAATTATCGTTGGGCTGGCGCTCGGGCTGACAGGCGGTGGAGGCTCGATATTCGCCATGCCGCTGCTGATCTACGGACTTCATCTGTCCCCGCGCGAGGCTGTCCCGGTCTCCCTCGTGGCCGTGGGAACGACAGCGCTGGTCGGCGGGCTGCAGTCGATTCGGGGAGGGCTCGTCGTCTGGCAGCCGGCCATGATGTTCGTCATCGGTGCTGTGCTCGGTGCGCCTGCCGGCGTTTATGTAGCGCATTTCCTGCCATCCGAGTGGATCGTTATGGGCTTCGCTGTCCTCGCGGCGGTCATCGGAATGCTCATGTGGACGCGCTCCCGGTCTCACGCCGCGGAAGCGGAAGCCGTCCGCGCCGACCCGGAGTTCTCGCCCTCGGGCCCGGTCTGCGTGCTCGCCCCGGATGGTCAGTTGCGGTTCTCGGCGCCCTGCGCGATCGTGCTTTCCGTCGCGGGACTGGTCACGGGTTTCCTCAGTGGACTCTTCGGTGTCGGCGGCGGCTTCCTGATCGTGCCGACTCTCATGCTCGTGACATGCATCAGCGTTCACAGCGCCGTCGCGACATCACTTTTCATTATCGCTGCGATCGGGCTCTCCGGTGCACTGAGCGCTGTCGCAGCCGGCACGATTGTCTGGCCGGTGCTGCTGCCGTTCGCAACCGGGGGCGTGCTGGCGATGGTTGCCGCGCGTCGCTTCGCGGGTCGCATCTCCGGCCCTCAGCTGCAACGCGTCTTTTCTTTGCTGATCGTGCTCGTCGGGGTTGCGATGCTGGTCAGCAGCCTCGCGCACGTTGGTTAGGCGCGCGCGTTGGCGCTGCAGCTACCGTGTCGCGGGATGGGTTACCGATTGTCACGAGCGCCCTACAGCAACGGACGCGTTCTGATAAACGGGAAGCGTTGTCCGACGGAATGCGCTGCCTTCGCTTCAGTCCGCAGATTCGTCAAGCGGCAATCCATTCCTTCGCCTGATCAGCCTGATGGGAAGGATATACGCGCAATTCGCCCGGCATCAAAAACCGAAAGAAGAGAATCGAGTGTCGAATCCAGCTGATGTCCGTGACGACAGCGAGCTTTTCCCATCGCAACGCATGGCTGATTCCGACCATCGTGTCTTCCAGGACGGCCCCGGGGTCGATGCCGTCGAAGTCAGACGCTGTCTCGTAGTACAAACGAATCTTCTCGTGCTGCTCGAGAGCCTTTTCGACCGCGGGCACGAGCACTGAGTCATAGTCCTTGCGCGTGACGTGACCATGACAGGCGAATGCAGTGACGTTCGCGGGGAAACCTGCAAGTACTTCGATCATTGGAACCTCCCGTTTTCAGGCCTGCTGTGATCGGTGGCCGGCTATGAGCGACAATGCTAACGCGAATGGCCGGGCGCACAGAACGGGAACGATGGTGAGCGGGGAACGAATACAACTCAGTCGCAGTCGCGCGGCGTGGTAACAGCGTCCCGAGTGCAGCCGCCCGAGCTCCGCCACCGCATCATGGCGGGCTTTATCGGCAATGTCGTCGAGTGGTACGACTTTGCCGTCTATGGCTACCTTGCCGGCGTCATAGCACCGGTCTTCTTCCCGACCAGTGAACCGGTTGCCGGTCTGATCGCCACCTATGGAATATTCGCAGCGGGATTCATCATGCGGCCACTCGGGGCCGCAGTCTTCGGCTGGTTCGGCGATCGATTCGGTCGGGCGCGGGCGATGCAGATCTCCGTCTTGCTGATGGCGTTTCCGACACTGCTGCTCGGGCTCTTGCCGTCCTATGCATCTGCCGGGATCATCGCGCCGGCGCTGCTCGTGCTGGTGCGTATTCTGCAGGGGCTGTCCGTCGGCGGAGAGTTTTCCTCTTCGGCAACCTATCTCGTCGAAACTGCACCCGAGGGCAGGCGAGGGCTGACCGGAAGCTGGGCCAACGTGGGCTCGATGTCCGGCTCGCTGCTGGGCGTTGCCGCTGCGGCCGTGGTGACCAACGCTTTCGAAGCGCAAACGCTTACAGACTGGGCATGGCGTCTGCCATTTCTCGGCGGCGCGTTGCTCGGAACCGCGGCCATCTGGATTCGCCGCAACCTGCACGATTCCGAGCGCTTTCGGATGCATCACGAGGGGCGGGAAGAAACTTCGCCGTTACTGGAGGCGTTCACCACCAATCGGAAGGAGACGCTGCTCGCTCTGGCATTCGCGGCAAGCTACGGCACCTGCTACTACATCGTATTCGTGTATCTGCCCGAATGGTTGTCGGCTCAGGGGCTGACGTCACGCGGTACTGCGCTTGCGATCAATACCGGGATGATGCTCATCGTGATCCCGGCCATGCCGCTTGCAGCCGTTGTCGGCGATCGATGGCTGCCGCGGCGGCTCTGGATCGCGCTGTCCGTGCTCTTGCTCGGAATTGCCGCCTGGCCGCTTCATGCCTGGATGTTCGACTCCGGCGGTTCGCTGGCGTCGATTCTGATTGCGCACCTTTTGAGCTTTCTCCTGATCGCAGTGCCCCTCGGGTCGGGTCCTGCGCTGTTCGTCGAGCTGTTTCCCGAGTGCGACCGGCTTTCGGGTTACTCGGTTGCGTTCAATATCGGCCTCGGAGTGTTCGGTGGGCTCACCCCGATGATCGCCGCGAGTCTGATTGCCGTTACCGGTGCCCCGACGGCGCCATCCATCTATCTCGCCGCTGCAGCTTTGTTTGCGGCGTTCGTTCTGGCGCTGATGCCTGACAGGAGCCGCGGGCCGCTGCGCTGAAGGATGCTGTCATGCTGACGGAGTTCGGGAACTCGTTGTACGTGGCCGATGGTCCGAGCGTGCTGTTCTTCGGCTTTCCCTACCCAACGCGCATGGCACTCGCGCGATTGGCGTCGGGAGAGGTCTGGGTCTGGTCTCCGATCGCACTGACGCCGGAACTGGCCAGTGCCGCCGAAGCGATCGGGCCTGTTCGCTACATCGTGTCGCCGAACAAGCTGCACCACCTGTTTCTGCAGGAGTGGATCGACCGATGGCCGGAAGCGCGAGTCTATGCCCCGCCAGGTCTCGGTCGCCGCAAGCCCGGCATTCGTTTCGACG
>JASFSB010000231.1:0-4659 GCA_050114615.1 Gammaproteobacteria bacterium | reverse complement strand
CCTGTTGCAGCATCAGCCATTGCGCGCGCACGTAGTCTCGCGCGTGCCCCCAGTCGCGCAGGGAGTCCAGGTTGCCCAGATACAGGCAATCCTCGAGTCCTATCCTGATACGTGCCAGGCCGCGCGTGATTTTGCGCGTGACGAAAGTTTCCCCGCGCAGAGGCGACTCGTGGTTGAACAGGATGCCGTTGCATGCGTACAGGCCATACGCTTCGCGATAGTTGACCGTGATCCAGTAGGCATAGACTTTGGCAGCCCCATAAGGCGAGCGTGGGTAAAACGGCGTCGTCTCCGTCTGCGGAATCTCCTGTACTTTGCCGTACATTTCCGAAGTCGACGCCTGATAAAATCTCGTCTGCTCGCCGAGCTCGCAGATGCGAATCGCTTCGAGCAAACGCAACGTGCCGATCGCATCGGCGTTGGCGGTGTATTCGGCAGTCTCGAACGAAACGGCCACGTGACTTTGTGCAGCGAGATTGTAGATTTCGTGAGGCCGGACTTCCTGAACGATGCGAATCAGATTTGTGGCATCGGTGAGATCGCCGTAATGCAGAATCATGCGCCGATCGGGGTCGTGCGGATC
The DNA here is from genome assembly GCA_050114615.1 of Gammaproteobacteria bacterium. GTDB lineage: Bacteria > Pseudomonadota > Gammaproteobacteria > Steroidobacterales > Rariloculaceae > JAHEEO01. The sequence continues at coordinate 4,076 of JASFSB010000231.1, read as the reverse complement.
GCTGTAAAGATGATCGATCCGGTCGGTGTTGAACAAAGACGCTCTGCGCTTGATGCCGTGCACTTCATAGCCCTTCTCGATCAGGAGTTCGGCCAGGTACGCACCGTCCTGGCCGGTGATGCCGGTCAGCAGGGCTCGCTTGTTCGATGACTCAGACATTCTGATCCTTTCTTTCCCAGTTTTCCCAGATAAACCGATACTGCCAGCTCGGCGAGTGTGTCGCGGCAAGGCGTTCCTGTATGGCCGTCATCCGTGCTTCGGCCCCTTCGACAAAGTAGTGGAACTGAATCTGCAGGGCGGCTACGCGCTCGGTCAGGCCCGTATCGAGCATGCGCTCGAGCAGCTCGTATTCCCCGCCCTCGATATTGATCTTCATCAGCGCGACTTTGTCGATCGAAGCTTCGTCGAACCATTCTTTCACATCGCGAAATTCGACGTTGACACGGGACTTGCGATCCTTGTGCGCCGAAGTGCTTGCGCCGGCAAGGCTGAACGAATCCGTTCTCGTGCTCGCCCCCAAAGCGAATGCATGAACCTCGACATCCGCGTTCTTCGCAAAACGCGTGCTGATCGCTTCCGCGAATTCGCGAATCGGTTCGAAAACCTGGATTCGGCAGCGCTGTCTTGCGTACAAATCACTGGCCCATTGGCCTTCGTATCCGCCGACATCCAGGACGATCGAATCGGGGCTGAGCGCATAATCGAAACGGAATCTCGCATCACCGCCATCGGCGTTCCAGCGAGCGAGCACCTCCCGATAGGCGCGCCGTTGGCGGCGGTTGCGAAATCTCTCAAACATGCGAGTCGAGGCGATGCTGACGGAAAGGTGGCAAGTCTACAGGAACAGAGTTTTCAGGACGTGCTCCTGTATCGGGACGCCCTCACCAAGGTTGCCGAGGTAGTAGCGCGGAATGCCGAATCCCTTCTTGCGGCGGTCCAGGATATCGTCCGGCAGAATGCCGCGATAGGCTTCGCGAAGCAGCCCCTTTGGCGAGCCCTGCGGCAGGCGGATGTGTTCCGGCAGCGAGAATGCGAACTCGACGATCCGACGATCGAGCAGCGGCACGCGCGCCTCCAGCGAGACGGCCATGCTCGTCCGATCGACCTTCGTCAGCACGAGTCCGGGCATAAACGTATGAAAATCCACATATTGAAGACGTGTTCGCAGCGGCAGGTCAGCACGCCAGTGTGCGGCAAAATGCCACCAGTCCTCGTAGTCGTCCGGTATTTCGAGCCGCTCGCGATAGGCTGCTTTGGCCGGTGTCGGCATACCCGACATGATCCGCGCCCACAGCCCGGGTCCGGAGCTGAACCCCATTTCGAGCAGCTGCAGCAGGCGGCTGCGCGCACTGCGTCGATGCGAACGCGCGCGCAGCCGCCAGGACAGGCTTTCCATTGCGCCGGGCCAGCTCGGCCACCGCTCGTAGCGCTCGAACCTCGGATAGGTGCGATAACCACCGAACACTTCGTCACCGCCGTCACCCGTCAGGACGACGGTGACGTGCTCGCGCGCCGTCGCGCAAACCAGCCAGGTCGGCATCGCAGACTCATCGGCAAATGGTTCGTCAAACCATTCCTTCAGTTTCGGCAGAAGCTGCAGCGCATCGTTACGCGAGAGAATGCGTTCGACATGCCGCGTGCCGAATTGCTCGGCGACGCGTCGAGCGAACGGCGTTTCGGAGACGGTATCGCTGTCGAATCCGATCGAAAAAGTCTGGACGTCGGCACCCTGTAGTGACGCGGACGTGACGACGACGCTCGAATCGACTCCGCCGGACAGAAAAAAGCCGACCGGCACATCTGCAACGAGCTGTTCCCTGACCGACGTATCGATCAGCGATCGCAGTTCCTCACACGCTTCCGGCAGACTGATCGGGCGATCGATACTCGGGTCGAGCCGCCAGAAGCTTTTTGGCTTCGACAGGCGGTTGGCCGACACATCGAACTCGACGCTATGGCCCGGTTCGAGCTTGAAGACGTTGCGGTAGAGCGTCTTAGGCGCGGGCACATAGCGATAACCGAGAAAATCGTATAGCGCGGTCCCGTCGACCTGCAGCAGCGAGCCGGGGATCGCGGCTTCGAGTGCTTTGAGCTCTGAAGCGAACCCAAAGTGCCTGCCGTCGTGGAAATAGTAGAGCGGTTTAATGCCTGTGCGATCGCGAAACAATCTGATGATTTTCTGTCCGGCGTCCCAGATCGCGATGGCGAACATCCCGTCAATCCGCTCGACGAAAGTCTCGCCCCAGGTCAGATAAGCCTGCAGGACCACTTCGGTGTCACTGTGAGTGCGAAATACGCAGCCCAGGCCTTCGAGCTCTTTGCGAATGTGTCGAAATCCGTAGACTTCGCCATTGAAGACGAGGCAGACATTACCCGCCGTGTCCCGCATCGGCTGATTGGCGGCGGCGTTGAGGTCGATGATGGCGAGTCGGCGAAATCCCAGGGAAACGTGCTCGCCCTGCAGTAGCTGGCCGTCGTCCGGCCCGCGATGGGCAATGGCATCGAGCGCGCGTGAGAAATCCCAGGCGGGATCTGTCCCGCCAACAAAGCCGCACACGCGAGCAATTCTCCTGTCAGAGCCGCAACTATCCTGAACGCACTGTATTCAGTTAAGGTGTCGTCCGCAATCTGACTCTGGAAGAAATGGCTAAATCGGTTGTTTGCCATATAAACGTCGCCCGCGGTTACCGCGGGGGTGAGAGACAAACTGAACTGTTGATTCGTGAGCTCGCGAAGCGCGGTATCTCTCAGGCGTTGATATGTCGACGGTCTGAACCTTTGAGTCGGCGCCTGCGGGATATAGATCTCGAGATTCGGCAGGTTTCGGGACATTTTCCGGGCGTCGCGTTTGTCTGTGGGCGCGCGGAAATACTGCACGTGCACGAGGGACGCAGCGTCTACGCCGCGTGGCTCAGGCACTGTTTCGCCGGCACGCCCTATGTCATCACCCGCCGTGTCAATAATCCGATTCGTGAGCACCGCTGGGCGCATAAGACTTATCGCGCAGCAGCAAAGGTAGCCTGCGTCGCGCCGCAGGTGGCCGAAATCGTCAGGGCGTGGGATCCGGCGGTCGACGTCGCTGTCGTGCACAGCGGCAGCAGCGGTCTCGAGCCGAATTCGGAAACGGTACGTGCAATTCGGGCGCAATGGCCGGATAAGTTCCTCATCGGACATGTCGGCGCTTTGGATAACGCGCAGAAGGGACAGGAATACCTGCTCGAGGTCGCCCGCATTTGCGAACATCAGCATCCCGAGCTTCATTTCCTTTTCGTCGGCGGGGGTGACGATGAACGCGTCCTGCGCGAGCTGGCCGGCGATCTCGGCAACGTCACATTCACGGGATTCGTCGATAACGTCGGCGACTACCTCGGTGCGTTCGATCTTTTCGTGCTGCCGTCGAACCGCGAAGGTATCGGCAGCATTCTCTTTGATGCGATGGAGCAAAGACTGGCGATAGTGGCGAGTCGCGTTGGCGGTGTTCCGGATATCGTGCGCCACAACGAGAATGGATTACTGATCGATTCTGCTTCGCCTGAACAGTTACTGGAGGCAATCATCCGACTGTATGGCGATGCGCCAATGCGAAAGAGACTCGGTGAAGCGGGCATGCGCATCGCGGCAGATTTCACTGCCAGTGCGATGTGTGAAAAGTACATCGCAATCTACAGTGAAACACTCGGCAGAGCGTTGAGCAGCGCCGGATCGTCATCACGATGAAAGTACTGTGCATAACCGAAGACCTGGATAGGCCCACGACGGAGCTGTTCATCGGCTTACGCGAAGCAGGCGTCGATGTGAGAGTTTCCTGCCCGCCGCAATCCTCGAATCGAAATCTGCTGAAGCAGGCTGCGGTGCCATTGCTCGATCTGAGTTTTTCCCGGCGAGTCGATCGTGAAGGGATCGGTCGCTTACGTGCCGAGCTTGCAAAAGATTACGACATTTTGCATCTGTTCAGTAACAAGGCGCTGCAGAATGGACTAATCGCCGCAAAAGGCTCGCGCGTGCGCATCGTCGCTTATCGGGGAATCGTCGGCAATGTCAGTTTCTTCAGTCCTGTTTCCTGGCTGCGGTTCCTG
>JASFSB010000230.1:0-4659 GCA_050114615.1 Gammaproteobacteria bacterium | reverse complement strand
ATCAACAGGTCACACGTATCGGTCGAATCGATACTCGACCGAAGCGTTTCCAGCGTCCTTCCGGCCGTTTCACGCAAGCGAATCACACTCGAGCGCTTCGATGTCGATGGGCTGCCGAAAATCGAAGTGGACGATTTCCGCATCGCGCAGGTGATATCGAATCTGCTGACAAACGCCATCGAATGTTCCTCAGATCGTGGCCGAATCAATGTCTCCGCCGAGCTGGCTGACGACGCGCACGTCTGTATCGTCATTCAGGATTTCGGCGAGGGCATCGACGCTGAACATCTTCCGCGTATTTTCGACCGCCTGTTCCAGGGGCACGTCGAGTTGCGCACCACGCATGGAGGCAAAGGGCTGGGTCTCGGGCTGAGCATCGCCAGAGAGATCGTGGCGCTGCATGGTGGCAGGATCGAAGTCGAGTCGGATCTGGGCGCGGGCAGTACTTTCTTCGTCTATCTGCCGATCAACGCACCTGCGCATTCACTGGCGTCTTCGGATAGCCAGTGACTCGGCTCGGCGTCGGCTTGCGCCGATCACCTCTACATCGAAGTCATTCCATTCGATGACGTCTCCTGTTTCGGGAATACGTTCGAGTCTCTCTGCAACCAGTCCGCCAATCGTCGAGACCTCGTCGTTCGGTTCCCAGGTCAAGCCCAGTCGATGGCTGATTCTGCGCAGGTCGACGTCTGCGCGAACGATCAACGTTCCGTCCGTCTCTTCGCGAATATCGTCGATGACTGCGTCACTCTCGTCGCGGATGTCGCCGACGATTTCTTCTACGACATCCTCGAGTGTGACGATACCCTGCGCCGCGCCATATTCGTCGACGACGATGGCCAGATGGCGACTTGTCTCCTGAAAGGTCTTCAGGAGCCGCATGAGGGGCACCGTTTCCGGAACGACAGGCGTCTCACGACGCAGAGCCCCCCAGTCGATATCGGCGGATTCGTTTTCGAGGAACCACTCCAGCAGCTCCCTGACCAGGACGATACCGGTCGCGTCATTGAGATCCCCGGAAACGGTGAGGGGATAGCGGCTGTGGCGCGTGTCGCGTATTCGTTCAAGCGCCGCTTCACGATCCATGTCGGCCGACAATACGCGGACGTCCTCGCGAGGCAACATCGCATGGCGTGCCTGCAGGTGCCGTAATTGTGTTGCTCCGACGATCATCCCGGCCATGTTCGGACCCACAGCGCCTTCCGTGTGACCCAGTATGGCGAGCAGTCGAATCTCTTCGGCTGACGTTATCGGTACTTCGACGTCGCGGCGCAGCGAACGCGAAATTCTCTCGCTGAGCACGACGAGTGGTTTGAGGGCCACGGTCAGCAGATGAATTCCGTGTGCCACCGGGACGGCGAGGGCCGTCGCATGGCTCACTCCGAGTGTTTTCGGGATGATCTCCGTAAAAAGCAAAACGGCGATCGTGAAAACGAGGGAGAAGACCCACAGCGTGGCCGGGTCGAACACGTTGGAGTAGCTGGCGCCCGCGACTGCTGCACCGACCGTGTGAGCGGCTGTGTTCAGGATCAGGATTGCGGCAATCGGCACGTCCATATTTGCCTTGAAGCCGGCGAGGAGCGGCGCGGCACGGCTGCCTTGCTTCGCCAGCAATTCGATTTTTGGACGTGACAGCGACAGTAGCACCGACTCGAAAATAGAGCACAGAAACGACACGACGAGGACGACAGCCACTGCAGAAGCGAATAACAGCATGAGTATTCCTGACCTGAAGAATCGTGGTTTCCCGTCAAAGAGTACGCGAGTTGTCTGCGTCGGGCACGCTCGGATTCGACCCTCGACGCTTCAGGTCATGCGCAATAGGTCTCGTGCAGGAACTCGATCAGCTTGCCGGCCGTTGATCCGGACAGTGAGTAGTAAATGGACTGCGATTCACGCCGCGTTGCGACGAGTTCTGCGCTGCGCAGAACTGCCAGGTGTTGAGACAACGCCGATTGGCTCAGATCGACGCGCTCGAGCAGCTCTGTCACCGTCAATTCGCCGTCAACCAGCGCGCAAAGGACCATCAGACGATTCTCGTTTCCGACGGCCTTCATCAGTCGCGCCGCATTGCCGGCATGCCTGCGCAGCTTTTCGGGGTTTGGCAGGCCGTTGGGCCTGGAAGTGGTTTTCGCCATGCAGGAAATACCCGGAGTCTGGCATAAATATTAATAAATTCTAATATAGATATCGTTCGAAAGCTGCGTGATGTTCGCCGAATTCGAATGCCGGCAAAATATGTATATTCCGAATACCTAATTTAGATAAAATTAATATAAAGTAGGCGAAACGGCAGAAAATTTTGGGGGGTTCGATATGGAGCTGAGCAGGATTGCGGTTGTCGGCGCCGGAGTCGGCGGTATCTCACAGGCTTTTGAGCTCCGGGACGCACTACGCGGAAAGGCCGAGATTCATCTGATCAACGACGGCGAATACTTCGAGTTTACGCCATCTAATCCCTGGGTGGCCGTTGGCTGGCGTAAAGCCGAACAAATCCGAGTGGAGCTGGCGCCGCTGTGCAGGAAGCTCGGTATCCGATTTTCTGCGGCCGGATTGAGCGCGCTGCGCCCGGGCTCGAACGAGCTCGAACTGGGCGACGGATCAAGCCTCAGTTACGACTTTCTGGTTATTGCCACCGGCCCGCAGCTTGCATTCGACGAAGTGCCAGGGCTCGGGCCGGAAGGATTCACCACTTCCGTGTGTAAGACGAATCATGCGCAACGAGCACTCGAAGATGTCGAGGCGCTATGCCGGAATCCCGGACCGGTTGTCGTAGGCGCTGCCCCCGGTGCTTCGTGTTTCGGTCCTGCTTACGAGTACGCGTACATTCTGGAAACCGAGCTGCGACGACGAAAAATACGCGATCGGGTTCCGATGACGTACGTGACTCCGGAGCCCTACATCGGCCACCTTGGTCTCGACGGTGTCGGTGACACGAAGAGTCTGATGGAGTCGGAGTTTCGCAATCGACACATACACTGGATCACGAACGCGAAAATTCAGGAGGTTCTCGACGGCTCGATGCGTGTCGAGCAGGTCGACGAAGATGGCGCAACTCGAAAGTTGCATGAGCTTCCATTCGAGCACGCAATGATTCTGCCTGCCTTCAGAGGCGTCGACCCGGTGTGCGACATCGAAGGTCTGGTCAATCCGCGCGGATTCGTTCTCATCGACGAGTATCAGAGGAATCCACGCTTCAAAAACATCTATTCAGTCGGTGTGTGCGTCGCGATACCTCCGGTTTCGCAGACACCGGTTCCGACAGGCACACCCAAAACCGGCTACATGATCGAATCAATGGTGACTGCGACGACGCACAACATCGTCGATGCCATTGCCGGCAATGAGCCCCGGCACCGCGCGACGTGGAATGCCCTTTGTCTGGCTGATTTCGGTGATTCGGGAGTCGCCTTTGTCGCAGTGCCGCAGATTCCGCCGCGGAACACCAACTGGTCTGCAAAGGGCAAATGGGTCCACACCGCGAAGGTCGCATTCGAGAAGTACTTTCTGAACAAGGTCAGGCGCGGAAAGGCTGAGACGTATTACGAAAAAATCGTTCTGCAGCTCATGGGTGTGGACAAGATAAAAGCATCGAGCTGACCGAATCAGGCGAAAGGCGTGAAACATACGATTATTGCTGCAGCGACGCACCGGCCGAGAACCATTTACGCGGTGCTGGCGATCGTCACGGCCATCGCTGTGGCGTTGCTGTTTCGCATACAGGTGGATACCGATCCCGAAAACATGCTTCCTGAGCAGCAACCGGATCGCGTTTTCCACAATCTCGTCGAAGATACTTTCGCCCTGCACGACGCCATCGTGGTGGGCCTGGTCAACGATTCTCATGCTGACGGCGTCTACAATACGGCTTCGCTGCAGGCACTCCATAAACTCAGCGAACAGATACTTCAGATCGACGGAATCATCGCGCCCGATCTGATGTCCCTTGCCGTCTCCGACAACATTACCCAGGCGGATTCCGGTGCGCTGCGTTTCGAGTGGATGATGCGTGATGCGCCGACCACTGAATCGCAGGCTTTACGCATCCGTGATGCGGTTGCGCGACTGCCCTTGCTGAACGATACGCTCGTTTCGAGCGACGGCCGGGCCGCGGCCATCTACGTCCCGATCGAGAGCAAGGACATGAGCTATCGGATCGCCCAGGAAATCGAGGCGATTGCGGCGACGCTGAGCGGCGATGACGCGATTCATATCACCGGCCTGCCGGTGGCAGAAGATACGTTCGGCGTCGAAATGTTCATCCAAATGGGCATCTCTGCACCGTTGGCGGCACTGATGATCTTCTTTCTGATGTTGTATTTCTTCAGGAGTGCGAGCCTCGTTGTCTCGCCGATGATCGTTGCCATGGCGACGGTGATCATCACGATGGGTGCGCTGATCGGCCTGGGGTTCACCGTACACATCATGAGCTCGATGATCCCGATTTTTCTGATGCCGATCGCGGTTGTCGACTCCGTGCATATCATGTCCGAGTTTGCGGACAAGTATCGCCATGGTGACGACGCCAGGGCCGTCATGGCGGAAGTAGTCGAGCATCTTTATACGCCGATGCTGTTCACTTCAGTGACGACCGCCGTCGGTTTCGCTTCTTTGCTGCTGACGCCGATTCCGCCGGTGCAGATTTTCGGAACGTTCGTT
>JASFSB010000229.1:0-4671 GCA_050114615.1 Gammaproteobacteria bacterium | reverse complement strand
ATTCCCCACTGCTGCCTCCCGTAGGAGTCTGGGCCGTGTCTCAGTCCCAGTGTGGCTGATCGTCCTCTCAGACCAGCTACGGATCGTCGCCTTGGTAGGCCTTTACCCCACCAACAAGCTAATCCGACTTAGGCTCATCCAATAGCGCGAGGTCCGAAGATCCCCCGCTTTCCTCCGTAGAGCGTATGCGGTATTAGCACGAGTTTCCTCGTGTTGTCCCCCACTACTGGGCAGATTCCTAAGCATTACTCACCCGTCCGCCACTCGACGCCTGGAAGCAAGCTTCCATCGTTTCCGTTCGACTTGCATGTGTTAGGCATGCCGCCAGCGTTCAATCTGAGCCAGGATCAAACTCTTCAGTTTAAAGTTGTGAGCTTTTTCGAGCCTTCGTCCGTAAGCACATGTAAATACAAGGCAAACGGAGTTCGTGCTCTGGCACTATTGCTCTCGCGAGCGCCCACACAAGTTGCTTGAGACTAATTGTTAAAGAGCTTCCCGGCAGACCCGCCGGGCAGACCGATAAGTATACGCCGGCCAGCCGCCGCCGGCCAGACAAAAAAGCAACTTTTCTGTCCGGCTGGTTCCGAAGAATGAATTTCCTTCGAGCGGGGGCGCGGAATTATAAATAGTCTCAGCGGCAGCGCAAGCCCTCCCGGAAAAAAAGACGTTATCTGAGTCGCACGCGCGCAAACCGCCGCTTGCCGACCTGATAGATGTGCTCGCTGCCCGCCGGCAGCTCCAGCCCCCGTTCGCTGACCCGCTCTCCATCGATCCGCACGGCGCCCTGGGCGATCATACGCATGGCCTCGCCGGTGCCGCCCACGAGCCCGGCATCGCGCAGCAGGTACCCGATGCCGAGCGCACCCTCGGGCGCGTCGAGTTCCATGAGCGGCAAATCCTCCGGCAGCGACCGCTCCCGATGCCTCGCCACGAAGGCTTCCTTTGCTGCCGCGGCAGCCGCTGCATCATGGAAGCGCTCCACGATTTCCGCAGCGAGCAGAAACTTGATGTCGCGCGGGTTTTCGCCCGCCTCGACGCGCCGGTGGAACTGCTCGATCTCCTCAATGGAACGGAAACTCAGCAGCTCGAAATACCGCCACATGCGTTCGTCCGAGATGCTCATGAGTTTGCCGAACATCTCATCGGGCGGCTCCGCGATGCCGACGTAGTTGTCGAGTGACTTCGACATTTTTTTATCGCCGGACAGACCCTCGAGCAGCGGCACGGTCATGACGATCTGCGGCGGCTGACCGGCCGTCTGCTGCATCTGCCTGCCCATCAACAGGTTGAAGGTCTGGTCCGTGCCTCCGAGCTCGACATCCGCTTTGAGCATCACCGAGTCGTACCCCTGGACGATCGGATAAACGAACTCGTGTATTGCAATCGGCTGATTCGCCTCGAAGCGCCGCCTGAAATCGTCGCGTTCGAGCATTCGCGCCACCGTGTGTCGCGACATCAGCTCCGCAAGACCGACGGCGTCCATGCGTGACATCCACCTGGAATTGAACTCGAGCCGCGTGCGTTCAGCGTCGAGGACTTTATAGACCTGCGCCTCGTAAGTGCGCGCGTTCGCCTCGATTTCCTCGCGCGAGAGTCTCGGCCGGGTCGCCGACTTACCCGAAGGATCTCCGATCAGGCCCGTGAAATCACCGATCAGAAAGATCACATCGTGGCCGAAGTCCTGAAAGCGGCGCATCTTGTTCAGCAATACCGTGTGTCCCAGATGCAGATCGGGCGCGGTCGGATCGAACCCGGCCTTGACGCGCAATGGCCGCCCTTCGGCCAGCCGCCTGCGCAGCTCCTCGGCAACGAGCACGCTCTCGGTGCCCCGAGTCAGCTCCGCAAACTGTCGATCCAGGTCGTTGTCGGGTGCGTTGGCCAAGGCAGTTTCATCCAATCGAATCGGGAAAGCGCGAAGAATAGAGCAGCGGAACAGACAAACAAACACTCCGACCAGGAACCAGGCCTTTGACGCTGGCTGGCGCCCCCGGTAAATTCACGACTGCAAGGCGAGCCTGGTTGCCGAGTGAAACCTTATTCCGGCGGCATAAGACACGATTACAAGCTGACCGCACACACGCCGCGGCCTGCGCGGTGGCGCGCGTGGTCCATGTTTGGATTCGGTATCGCGGTCCCGTTAGTGACGGTCTCGCTGCTGCTCACCGGGGAGCCCGGCGAGTCCAATCCGGCGCCGCTGGTCGCGAACCCGGCAGCCGCGACCGCCATCGCCGAAACACGCCTGAACGCCGTCGTGCCGGCCACCGAGACTGCGCAGGATGAACCGCCGGTGGCGACCGACGAGAGCGCCCCGCCCGCGCCATCGACCGTCGCCGACCTGGCCGAAGAAGCGCCGGCTTTCGATACGCTGGAGCTGATCGTTGCGCGAAATGACACGCTGGATGCGTTGTTTCGGCGCAACGGGCTCAGCATCCGGGATCTCGCCGGCATGCTGGACATCCCGGTCGCGGCCGAGCCGCTGCGCAGGCTCCGACCGGGGGACCGGCTCAGCGTCGTTCATCGCGGGCCGGAGATTCTGCGCCTCGAACGCGAACTCGGCGATGACGCCATCCTGACGATCACGCGGGAGCCGAGCGGATTCACTGCGACCGAGATCCCACGCGACATCGAGATCCGAGTCGTCGGGCGGCACGGCGTAGTCAGGTCATCCCTGTTCGAAGCAGGCATGGCAGCAGAAATCCCCGATGCCGTCATCATGCGCATGGCCGGCATTTTTCAATGGGATATCGATTTCATTCTGGATGTGCGCGCCAATGACCATTTCACGCTGCTTTATCAGGAGCGGTGGCGCGAAGGCGAACGTATCGGAACCGGTGCGATCCTCGCCGCGGAATACGTCAATCGCGGACGATCGTACCGGGTCGTCCGCTTTGTGGACCCGAGCGGGCATGCTGACTACTACACCGAGGACGGCCGCAGCGTCAGAAAGGCCTTCGTTCGTGCGCCGGTGGAGTTCACACGCATCAGCAGCAGCTTCAACCCGAATCGCAGGCACCCGGTTCTCAATACCATTCGGGCACATCGCGGCGTCGACTACGCAGCACCTTCGGGCACGCCGGTCATCGCTGCCGGCGGCGGCAAGATCATTCGCAGAAGCGCCTACGGAAGCTTCGGCAATACCGTGATCGTTCAGCATGGCGGCAACATCACGACGCTTTACGCGCACCTTTCGCGCTTTGCCGGCCCGCGCCTGGGTGCCCGTGTTGATCAGGGCGAGGTCATTGGCTATGTCGGGCAGACGGGACTGGCAAGCGGTCCGCATCTGCACTACGAATACCGAATCAATGGCGTGCATCGCAATCCGCGCACGGTCGAGTTGCCGCCCGCAGATCCGGTCAATCCCGAATATCGCGCGCAGTTCACGGATGTCGCAACCGCGCTTCGGCAGCAGCTCGATGCCTTTCGCAGCGCCTTTGTCGCAGCGACTCGCTGAAACTCACTCGCGCGCGCGTAAGTGAAAAGTCTCTATATCGGCCTGATCTCCGGAACGAGTGTAGACGGGATCGACGCGGCGCTGGCGCGCTTCGACACTGCCAGCCTTGAATTCATCGGCGCGCGCGCGCAGCCATATGAGCCGGATCTCGCGCGTCGCATCAATACCCTGATAGCCACGAGCACACCAGCCTGGCAGGAACTCGGCACACTCCACATCGAGATTGGCCGCGCCTTTGCCGCGGCGGCGCTGGCGCTGCTCGAAGGCCATGGCATTGCTCCGTCCGACGTGGCCGCGATCGGCCATCACGGCCAGACTGTCCACCATGCACCGAACGGACCGAGTCCGTTCACCGTTCAGATCGGAGATCCGAATACCGTCGCGGCCCTGACAGGTATCACGACGGTCGCGGACCTGCGCGGCTACGATATGGCAGTTGGCGGTCAGGGCGCGCCACTGGTACCTGCCTTCCACGACTGGCTGCTGCGAAGTGCAACCGAGCACCGCGTCATTCTCAATATCGGTGGTATCGCGAACATCACGACGCTCTCGCCGGGCGCGCCCACGCGCGGCTGCGACACCGGCCCGGGAAACACGCTGCTGGATTCATGGATTCAGCAACACCGCGCGCAGCCGTATGACGACAAGGGTCGCTGGGCTGCGCACGGGACCGTTTCGCAACCGCTGTTGTCGGCGCTGCTCGCCGATCCGTGGTTTGCGCTGCCGGCACCGAAGTCGACTGGTCGGGAACTGTTCAATCGCGTATGGCTCGACGCACAGTTGAGCAAACTCGACGCCGCAGTGTCTCCGGTTGACGTGCAGGCTACGCTGGCGGAACTCACCGCCCGATCGATCACTGACTGCATTGCCCGAACTGCGCCGCAATGCCAGCGCATCATCGTATGCGGCGGCGGCGCATTCAACGACGATCTGATCGCACGACTCGGCAAACATGGTGGCGCGATCATCCAGACATCGGCGGAACACGGCGTGGCGCCTGAGTGGGTGGAAGGGCTCGCCTTCGCATGGCTGGCGCGCGCGCGTCTTGCCGGCGTTCCAGGAAACGTGCCGTCTGTGACAGGCGCACGTCGGCGCGTCATCCTTGGCAGCATATACTCGGGCACATCCAGTTGAAATCCCGGGTCCGCCGTGAATCTGCCGTCGGAATCGAGCACTGAGCCAGCGCCTCAGCACTTTCTCAATCGCGAGCTCTCGTTTCT
>JASFSB010000228.1:0-4673 GCA_050114615.1 Gammaproteobacteria bacterium | reverse complement strand
GGTGATGCTGAGTTCGATTGTAAATGGTCAGGTCGTTCATCAGCGCCTCGATCGAACTTTCGTGGACAACGGAATTCGCTGGATCATCGACTACAAGACCTCTGAGTGTCACGATGAGGATGTCGATTCGTTTTTGGATGCTGAAGTCGCGCGGTACCGACCGCAGCTCGAGCGCTATGCGCGGTTCATGGCGCAGCGTGATGCCAGGCCGATTCGCCTCGGGCTGTATTTTCCGATGCTGCCGGCATTTCGTGACTGGCCGGCAGCCGCGTAGTCAGGACGATAAATGTTCAGTCGCCGTGCAGGCGACTGCGAAGATCGGCGAATACCGGTTCGTTGAGAACCGGGTCCGCCATGTAATTCATTCTGAGATTCATCAGATTGAAGTAGCCTTCATCGACTTCGTGATTCGCGATCTTCGCAAGTGCCGCTTCGAGCTGTTCGATTGCCGCCGCGCGATCTCCCTGCGCGAGTGCAACCATGGCGCGGCCGCCGCTGCCAATCCGGCTGCTGCCACCTGACTGAGCGATTTCCTGAACAATGCGCCTGGCGTCGTCGCGTCGACCAATGCGGGAGTATGCATAGGCAAGCTCGGGCAGGAAGACCAGCGAGCGGTTTGTTCCCAGTAGCTGCTCGGCCAGCGACAATTCACTCGCCGCAGCGGCCGGGTTACCGCGTGCGATTTCGATGTAAGCGAGCCAGGAATGCAGCAATGGCACGGCCGGCGCCTGCGCGACGATCTCGCGATGAACGCGCAGCGCTTCATCGAGCTGACCGGCGTAAGCGAGCGATGTTGACAGGGCAATCATCGTATTCCAGTTGCGTGGGTCCAGGCTGACGGCCCGTCGCGCGCGCGCGATTGCCGTATCGTGGAGGCCTGCATACGAGTATAGCCAGATCGAGGCCTGCCCCAGCGGATCCGGCACATCGGCGAGCCCGGCGAGCGAGTCGTTCCAGCGCCATGTCAGAAAGTCCGAAATCAGCGGACCCTGTGAAGCCAGCGAAGGATCGTACTCGAGTGCCCGCGCAGCATGAAAATCGGCGAGCGCGATCTGTTCACCTCGTGCTGCTTCGCCCACCGCATCGAGTCCCGTCGTATTGATGAGTGCGGCGGCATGCATGGACGCTTTGACCCGATGCGCAGCCGCGAATTCCGGATCGAAGGCTAACGTTCGTTCAAGCAGGCTCATGGCGGCTGCATTGTCGAAATTGATAAGGCTCAGCGCCTGCAGATAGAGCGCATAGGCTTCGGGCGAATCTGTCGGCTCCGTTTCGATCGCCTGCTGTTCCTCGACTGAGAACTCGACGGCCAGCGCATTGGCGACGTTCATCGCGATGTCGGCCTGGATGCCAAACACATCCTCGAAAGCGCGGTTGTAGCGCTCCGACCAGATATGCACTCCGCTTCTGCCGTCGATGAGCTGCACGCTGATGACGATTCTTCCGTCCCCGTAGGCTACGCTGCACTCCATCACCGTACCTACGCCGAGTTCATTCGCGATCTGTGGAATCGGCGGTCGTTCGGTGCTTGCTACCGAGTACTGCAATACGGAGGTTCGTGCAATGACGTTCAGATTGCGTAGTTTGAAGAGCTGATTGAGCATTTCTTCGTGCAGACTGGCCGCGAAGAAACCATTCTCGGGATCGGTGCTGAAGTTGTCGCATAGCAGAACCGCAATCGAATTGGGTAGCCTGTCGCCGTTGGCTTCTGCTGCAACCGGGACAGCAGGCCCTGCTGTTGCTGCCGCTACCTGAGTGTCAGTCCCGTCGTCCAGGTCGCGATAGAAGAGCCACGCTACAGCGACTGCCAACAATCCGATCAGTACGTATTCGATTCGGCGATCGGCGTCACTGGCTTTTTCAGCACCACCGGAATCCCTGACGATACCTTCCGGCGTCACGTTGAACGCCCAGCTGATGATCACTGTGATCGGAAAGCCGATCGCCAGCAGCACGATGATTCCGGTGTCGAACCAGCCCGGGAGACTGAGTGGAGCTTCTACGGTGGCAACGATCTGCACGAGTAGCCAGGCGACGACAGCGTACACGGCCGCCACCTGAAAAATCTTGCGTCGCCTGACTTCCCCGAGAAAAGACATCGCGACTCCAATGCGCCCGGTTCCTGACCAGCCTAAGATTAGCAGGGAATTCAGTTAGTTTGCAGCGCCAGCGTGCCCTGAGATCACCCGCTCGATGAAGTCGATTATCTCGACCGATACGTTCTTCTCAGCAGTGCCGAGCAGGCCTCGCTGAGACTCATGGTTGTGCCCCAGGCTCTGGTGGTAGCGCGGCACGATGCCATGCTCAATGACGATTTCGCGAAACAGCTGCGCGAATGCAGTCGTGTAACGCGGCGGATCCCATTCGGCGGTCGTAAACAGCACGGGAATGTCGGTGCTCGTGACGTTGCCAACGACGACTTTCTCAGCATACCGCGCCGGATCTTCGCCGTAGTAGGCGAGCTGACTCGGACCGGCGTTTTGGAAGTCGAACGTGTAAGGTCCGGACATTAGTATCGCGCCTGCAGCACGCGCGGTACCCCGTGGCAACAGATCCGCACGAAAGACGTAGCCCGCCGAATGCAGCGAGCCTGAGGAGATGCCCAGAACGAAGATCTTGTTTGGATCGCCTCCGTAGTCAGCGATGTTCTCACTGAGCCAGGTCACGGCACGACCGACGTCGAGCGGACCTGCCGGCCAGGGATGATCGGGCGCCAGTCGGTAACCGGCGTTGATACCAATGAATCCCAGACTGGCGAAGTAGTCGGCCGTGTTGGCCGTGAATTCCTTATTGCCGCCAACGAGGCCGCCGCCATGAAACGTGACGACGACCGGCAGGGGAGTATTGGACCGACGCGCCGTCGCGCGCCGAATATCCATACTGTGCCGCTCGTCCGGCCCGTAAGCGACATCTGCAATGACTTCGATTTCGGCGCTCTCATAGGTTCTTGGAACCGCTGCGACCCGCGGCATCATTTCGCGAACCTGTTCGCCGCCGAAAACGTTGCCGATTTCTTCCAGGCGCGCTGCTATATCAGGCGGCAGTCCACTGCGCAGCACGTTGGCGGTGCTGAGCCGGCGTTCATCGACCGGACCGTAGCGCAGGCTCTGGCGTTGCGCTGATTCGGTGCGACACAATTCAAGCGACAGGCGCCGACTTCTGTAGACCGGGTCGATCAGTACAGGCGTTCCCGCGATTTCACCCGGACCGTCTGCGAGCGTGACGCAAAGATCGCGCCGAGCGGTCGGACTCAGCTGTCCCCATTCGA
Source organism: Gammaproteobacteria bacterium (assembly GCA_050114615.1). Classification (GTDB taxonomy): domain Bacteria; phylum Pseudomonadota; class Gammaproteobacteria; order Steroidobacterales; family Rariloculaceae; genus JAHEEO01. The sequence continues at coordinate 1,405 of JASFSB010000228.1, read as the reverse complement.
ATTGCCAGCGCTGCACGTCCGTATCGGCGCATTCCTGTGCAAGGACGCTGGCGCCTGCCGTGAGCGATTCGGCAGCGAGGCATCGACCATATGCCGGAAGTTCGATCTGCGCGCCGTTGGCGGTCCGCTCGAAGATCTGGTCCTCGAGCTCAGCGCCGTACTTGCAGGTATGTACCTGCAGGGGCTCGTCGATCCGCGCGCCCGGTCCGAAACCCGACACGTCGACGCAATAGCCGCGCTCGTCATCGAGCGGAAAGACGGTACGTAGCAGAAAGGGTTCAGCCGCGGCTTCGAATTGCGCCAGGGTGAGCAAAAGAGCGATCGTGAATACACTGCGAATCGACATTGCCATATCCCCTGAGCTGTCTTTGTCGGGACATTATAGTGGCGTTTGCCGATTGCCAATCAAAGGCTGCCGGACAGCGACAGTGCGCGCCGGCCGTCGGGACCGGGATCCTCGGCCATGAAGTTCAGTCCCTGCGTCAGCGCCTCACTGGCACCGGGCCGGACCAGTACCTGACCCTCCAGCGCATACTCTCGCGATGGCGTCAGACGCAGCAGGCCGTTGAATTCCAGCGGGCCGCCCAGATCCCGAACGCGTGCCGTCGTTGCCGACGGCGAGCTTTCCGAGAATTCGAGTTCATAGGATCCCAGTGGAATGAGCTGATTGCCGAGACCGGCATACGGCTCGACCAGCATATCTGAGATACGAATCGTCCCGTTCGCGTTGATCGGCCACAGGATCTCGACCTGCTGCGAGTTGATGTCGGCGAGCACGCGTTCCAGATCCAGTGCACCGAACTGCACGCTCATCGCACCACTGGCACCACTGACCGGTAATACGGGGGCGAGGCTCGCAAGCGTAGTCGACAGTTGCAGGTCCGTCAGACGGACCCGATTCCGGGAAACAGAGAATCGCGTATCAGCGAAGCCGCTGGCCATTCGCGCCTGTGCAGCCCCGCCGAGTCGTGCGAGCAGCAGCGGTAGTGGCTCGATCTCCCAGCGCAGATCGCGCATTGCGAAGTCGTCGACCGAAGCAAGCTGCGCAGTACCGGACCAGATCGTGCCGCTGACGTTGCTCGTGCGAACGCTCTGCGGTGCGAACCATCGCAGTGCCGTCTCAGCCGGGAAGGAGCTGATCAGGAACGCCAGGTACGCGCCGAGCCCGAGCGCAATCCAGGGAAGGTAACGGCGCATATTCGGCAAACCCTTCAGCTGCGCCTGAGCAGCAATTGCCCGCTGACCAGACCCTGTTGCCGTGCTGAATTGATCGATGCGCCGTCGACGTAGATACCATTGTTCTGATTCAAAGTAATGAGCCAGACAATCAGGCTGTCGAACGCAGCGTTGCTGAATGTGACATTGATGGCATTCGTGCCGTCGGGCCTGGCACGCGTGAGCGCAC
>JASFSB010000227.1:0-4677 GCA_050114615.1 Gammaproteobacteria bacterium | reverse complement strand
ATTCTCGCGAAGGGGGCGGAGTTCTACGAGAACTTCGGCACCGGGCGTTCGCGAGGCACTCTGACGATTCAACTGGCTGGAAACGTGCGCCAGGGTGGTCTCGTCGAGGTGCCGTTTGGATTGTCACTGCGGGAACTGCTCGAGGAGTTCGGCGGCGGAACGGCCAGCGGCCGGCCGGCGCGTGCGGTTCAGGCCGGCGGGCCGCTGGGTGCTTACGTGCATCCGGATCAGTTCGACACGGCGCTGGATTACGAAGCATTCGCCGGCATCGGCGCGATGCTTGGGCATGGCGGTATCGTCGTGTTCGACGATACGGTGAATATGGCGGAACAGGCTCGGTTTGCCATGGAGTTTTGCGCGATCGAATCATGCGGGAAGTGCACGCCGTGTCGCATCGGTGCCGTGCGAGGCGTGGAAGTGATAGACCGCATCGTCAGCGGGGAAAACTCAGATGCGAATCTGGTTTTGCTGCGTGAACTATGTGACACAATGGTCGCCGGGTCATTGTGCGCACTCGGCGGCATGGCGCCGTTCCCGGTGCTGAGTGTGCTGAACCATTATCCAGAGGACCTGCGGGCGCGCAGCTGAGCGCATAGCAGGCGAGGCAGAGAGCAAATGAGCGCAAATTCAGAATTCTTTCGTTACGTTCGTGCCGAGGACTTCGGCACGCCGGCACGCAAATCTGCCGAGGCTGTCAGCCTCACTGTCGACGGCGTCGACGTGACCGTGCCAAAGGGTTCAACGGTCATGCACGCTGCAGCACTGGCCGGTATCAGCATTCCGAAGCTCTGCGCGACAGATTCGCTGGAGCCTTTCGGCTCCTGCAGGCTGTGCCTCGTCGAGATCGAGGGTGCACGTGGCTTGCCCGCTTCGTGCACGACGGAAGCTGCCGACGGCATGGTCGTCACGACCCAAAGCAGGCGGATCGCGGACGTCCGCCGCAATGTCATGGAGCTGTATATCTCGGATCATCCGCTCGATTGCCTGACCTGCCCGACGAATGGCGATTGCGAGTTGCAGGACATGGCCGGTGCGGTCGGCCTGCGCGAAGTTCGCTACGGTTACGAAGGCGAGAATCACCTGTCCGCCGAGAAGGACCGAAGCAATCCGTATTTTACGTTCGATCCCAGCAAGTGCATCGTGTGTTCACGCTGCGTCCGGGCATGTGAGGAAGTTCAGGGCACCTTCGCGCTGACGATCGAAGGACGCGGCTTCGATTCGAAAGTCGCAGCCAGTCAGAACGAGTCGTTCCTCGATTCCGAATGCGTTTCCTGCGGCGCCTGCGTTCAGGCGTGTCCTACGGCGACACTGACGGAGAACTCGTTGATCGAAATGGGCCAGCCGGAACACTTCGTTCACACCACCTGCGCCTATTGCGGGGTGGGCTGTTCGTTCCGAGCGGAAATGAAGGGCCAGGAAGTCGTTCGCATGGTCCCGAACAAGAACGGCGGCGCAAACCACGGTCATTCGTGTGTCAAAGGCCGTTTTGCCTTCGGTTATGCGACGCATCCCGATCGAATTACGACGCCGATGATTCGCGACACGATTCAGGAGCCCTGGCGGGAAGTCTCATGGGAAGAAGCGTTTCAGTTTGCTGCGCAAAAGATCCAGGGGATCCAGAAGAAATACGGGCCGGGTTCAGTCGGCGGCATCACGTCGTCGCGTTGCAGCAACGAAGAGACCTATCTCGTCCAGAAGCTCGTGCGAACGGCGTTTGGGAATAACAACGTCGACACCTGCGCGCGCGTGTGCCACTCACCGACCGGGTATGGTCTCAAGACGACGCTGGGTGAGTCGGCCGGTACGCAGGATTTCGATTCGGTGATGAAATCCGACGTGATCGTCGTGATCGGCGCGAATCCGCCTGATGCCCACCCCGTGTTTGCATCCCAGATGAAGCGACGTGTGCGCGAAGGAGCGAAACTCATCGTTATCGACCCAAGGTCGACCGATCTCGTCAGATCGCCGCACATCGAGGCAGACTTCCACCTGCCGCTGCGGCCAGGTACAAACGTCGCCGTATTGAACGCGATTGCGCATACGATCGTGACCGAAGGACTGGCCGACGATCAGTTCATCAGCGCTCGGTGCGAGATCGATGCCTTCGAGGAATGGAAGAATTTCATCAGCAAACCCGAGAATTCGCCCGAAGCCGTCTCGCAGGAGAGCGGCGTTGCGGCCGACGTGATTCGCGGCGCTGCGCGGCTGTATGCAAAGGCGGCGAACGGGGCGATCTACTATGGCCTCGGGGTCTCCGAGCATGCGCAGGGTTCGACGACCGTCATGGCTATAGCGAATCTCGCGATGCTGACCGGAAATCTGGGGCGTGAAGGCGTCGGGGTCAACCCGTTGCGCGGTCAGAACAACGTGCAGGGTTCGTGTGATATGGGCTCATTCCCTCACGAACTGCCCGGTTATCGCCACGTTTCAGACGCTGCGGTTCGCGAGCTGTTCGAACGCGAGTGGAATGTGAAGATCCAGCCCGAGCCGGGCCTGCGCATTCCGAACATGTTCGACGCGGCAGTTGCCGGGGATTTCAAGGGCATGTACATCCAGGGTGAGGACGTTGCGCAGTCGGATCCCGATACGAAACATGTGACCGCGGCACTGTCAGCGCTCGAATGCATGATCGTGCAGGATCTGTTCCTCAACGAGACTGCGAAGTTTGCCCACGTATTCCTGCCCGGCGCTTCATTCCTCGAGAAAGACGGCACGTTTACGAACGCCGAGCGCCGAATCTCGCGTATCAGAAAAGTGATGGAGCCACTGGGCGGGCTCGCCGACTGGGAGGCGACACAGGGGCTTGCGAAGGCGCTTGGTTACGAGATGAATTACGCGCATCCCGGGGAGATCATGGATGAGATCGCCCGGTTAACGCCGACGTTCGAGGGTGTCAGCTACGAAAAGATCGACAGACTCGAGAGCATACAGTGGCCGTGTAACGCCGATGCCGAAAACGGCACGCCCACGATGCACGTCGATGAGTTCGTTCGCGGCAAAGGCCTGTTTCGCATGACGCCATACGTTGCAACGGATGAGCGCACGAGCCGCAAGTATCCGCTGTTGCTGACTACGGGCCGAATTCTGAGTCAATATAACGTCGGCGCGCAGACGCGGCGTACGGAAAACTCGAGCTGGCACGACGAGGACGTGCTCGAGATTCATGCGCACGATGCAGAGCAGCGCGGTATCGAAGCGGGCGACTGGGTGGGGCTCAGGAGCCGGGCAGGTGAGACCGTGATGCGCGCAGTCATTTCCGATCGCGTGCAGCCTGGCGTCGTCTATACGACATTCCATCACCCCGCCTCGGGCGCCAACGTCGTGACGACCGACAATTCCGATTGGGCGACCAATTGCCCCGAATACAAGGTCACGGCCGTTCAGGCATACAAGGTCACTCAATTGTCGCAATGGCAGCAGGAATTCGAGCGATTCAGCGCACAGCAGGAAGCGTTTCTCCGTGACGCACGACGCAGTGAGGAAGAGCCGGTAAGCTGACGTAACCGTTATGGATATCAACAAACTCGTTCGTATGGCGAACCAGATCGCCGACAACTTCAATACTGGCGATCAGGCGACTGCGGCGGCGGGCGTTCTGGACCATATCACGCGTTTCTGGACGCTCGATATGAAGAAGCAGATCATCGCGCATATGAAAGATGGCAAGACGGGACTCAATGAGATCGCCGAAGCCGCGATTCGAGAATTAGCCAGGAACGAAAAGTACGCGGCCTGATGCGAAGGGCGGCCGGGTTCGCTCGATTGACTGGCATCGAGCCCTTTAACGTGTTTAGGCCGGGATGGATCTGATGAGCAGGGGTGTCGAGCGCTGCTTCAACATCGCAGAGCTTCGCAAGCGCGCGAAGCGCAGGATGCCGGCCCCGATGTTTCACTACATCGACGGCGGCGCAGACGACGAATGGACGTTGCGCCGCAACACAGACGCGTTCGATCGCGTCGAATTTCTGCCGAGAGTGCTCGTAGACACGACGACCACGAATACGGCCACGCGGGTGCTTGGGCAGGAAATCGAATGGCCGTTCATGCTTTCGCCAACGGCGCTTTCCCGACTTTTTCATCATGCGGGTGAGACTGCAGTCGCGCGTGCCGCCCATGAAGCCGGCACGCTGTACTCGCTGTCGAGTTTCTCGTCGATGAGTATCGAGGACGTCGGCAGACTGACGCCGGGGCCGAAGGCATTTCAGGTATACGTACTGAAAGACCGGGGGTTGAGCCGCGAGTTTCTGCAAAGAGCACGCGACGCGGGCTTTTGTGCGTTGCAGCTCACCGTGGACGTTCCCGGCGTATCGGGCAATCGGGAACGCGATATCGTGACGGGGATGACTGTTCCGCCGCGGCTTTCGTTGATGAGTCTGATCGACATCGCAATGCACCCGGGCTGGGTATACCGACACCTGACGACGCCACGTATCGATATGGCAAACGTCGCTCACAATCCGCCAGCCGGCAGTGACAGCCTCGGCGGCATCATCGAGTATCTGAATGCTCAGCTCGATCCGAGCGTAACCTGGGACGACGCGGCGTGGATGATCAGGGAATGGAATGGCCCGTTCGCCATCAAGGGTGTCGTGCGGCCCGAAGACGCGCGCCGGTGCATCGACATCGGTGCCACTGCGGTGATGTTGTCGAACCATGGCGGACGTCAGCTCGGGTTCG
>JASFSB010000226.1:0-4703 GCA_050114615.1 Gammaproteobacteria bacterium | reverse complement strand
ATCGCGGAGCGCCTCGTGCGACCGCACGGGCTTTACCGGGAACTGATCACGCCCGAGCTGAACCCGACTCTGGCGCTCGACGGCGTCTTTCTGGCTGGCCTCGATTCGACTTCTCCGCGGCGCAGTATTTCCAACGGGCGGGTCCATCGCGATCAGCTGGCGCATTGCGAAGAAATTTTCGCGCAGGTGCCGCCGGAGGTCGTTCGCATTGTCGTGGCCCATCACCACTTTGCGCCGGGCCCGGATTACGCTCGCGATCGGACGATGCCGAAGTCGCGCCGGGCGATCGACTGTTTCGTGGACCAGGGAGTAGAGATGATTCTCGGCGGCCACGCACACCGCTCCTATATCGGGAATTCGCTGGACTTTTTCCCGGGGCATCACCGCGACCGCGGCATCATCATCGTTCAGTGCGGCACGACCACCTCGAGCCGAGGGCGCGGCCGGGAACGCGATGAAAATACCTTTAACGTGATCGATGTCGGCGCGCAAGTCTTCTCGGTCGTCCACTACCTGTATTTCGAAGCGCGTGAGGAATTTGCGCCGCTCAGTCAGCATGTCTTTCCGCGCCCGGGACAGCCGTTCGATCCATCGCTGCTCGGCTCCGGGCAGCCGCTCGTGTGATCCTCACCATGAGCGCTGTAGAGCGACGTCGCGGACGAAAACGGAGGATTCTGATCCTCGTGCTCGCAATCGCCGGGCTTGCCGGGCTTGCATGGTACGTCAACCGTTACGTGACGCTGGGGGACCTCATCGCGAGGGAACAGCAGGTGCGCGAGGGCATTGAGCTTCGGCCCTGGCGGTCGTTCGCGATCGGTCTGGCGATTTATACGGTGGTTTCGCTGGTTCCCGGGACATCGGGAAAATCGGTGGTTTTCGGCTGGCTCTTCGGTTTCCGGCATGCGGTTATCCTGATCATTGCCGGCCTGACAGCCGCTGCCCTGGCGATGTTCTACCTGAGTCGCTTCGTCCTTCGCGGTGAGATCGAGCACCGCTACGGGAAGTTTCTCGCGGCACTGAACCGGCACCTCGAGAAGGAAGGCGCCTTCTATCTCCTGGCGCTGCGGATGGCGCACTTTCCTTATTCGATCATCAATCTCGCCAGTGGCGCGAGTCGCGTTCGAACGCGGACGTTCTGCTGGACTACGGCGCTGGGATTGCTGCCCGGAACGCTCGTGTTCGCCTGGGTCGGGATCCGGCTGCCTTCCCTCGACGAGCTCGCCGAGCACGGCGCCGGTTCCCTGATCGATATGCCGCTCGTAGCGGCGCTTGCCGTCAGTGCGGTCTTTCCGTTTGTGTTCCGCTGGTGCGCCCGCAGACTGGGTGTTCTGAGGCGCATGGACAGTGCCAGCCATTTGCCGGAGGCCTGAGGATGTCGAGTGCCGCCACCGTGATACTGCCTCCGGATCCGAACCTGGTGCGGATGATCGGCCTGATTTTCGCAGCCCTTGCAGTGGGGTCGGTGATTCGCTACTTGAGTCTGCGCAAGGCGGAGAAGTCATTGCGCACCAAGCGTTTCGCGAGCCTGCGCACCTGGTGGATCATCGCTTTGGTGGTGGCCGGCGGACTTCTCGCGGACCGGGCGGGCATATGCGTTCTGCTCGCGGCTGCCGGCATCATCGCCTTCCGCGAATACGCCGGGCTGCTTGGCCTTCGCGACACCGAGCGACCGGCCATCTATGCGGTGTACGGTATCGCGGTACTCCATTATCTTCTGATTCTGTTTGGGCAGTTTTTTGCCTCACTCGTCTTCGTTCCGTTGGGCGGCCTTGGAATTCTCGCGGTGTTGCAGCTGCTACGGGGGAATCCCACGGGATATACGCGCACGATCGGAGGGCTGTTCTGGGGGATGATCATCCTGATCTACGGAATCTCCCACGCGGCGTATTTGTTCGTTCTTCCGGCCACTTCGGTCGGACCCGCCGGACCGGCGGGCTGGTTTCTGTTCCTCGTGGTTCTGACGGAGGCCGACGACATTTTTCAGGCCATTGTTGGTCGCGCATTCGGAGCGCACAAACGGCACCGCATTACGCCTGTAATCTCACCGAACAAGACCTGGGAGGGTCTGCTCGGAGGCATGCTGGTAACCATCGGACTGGCTGTCTTGCTCGCGCCGTGGCTGACGACGCTTGCAGACGGCGCTGGTTCGGCCGCGCTGCCGGAGCCGTTGCGGCACTGGGGCGGGCCAGCACTGGCGGGCGTCGCAGTGACTCTTGCCGGCTTTTTCGGCGACATCAATATGTCCGCGGTCAAACGAGACAGCGGAGTCAAAGACAGCAGCCGAATGCTGCCGGGGATGGGCGGAGTGATCGATCGGGTCGATAGCCTTACGTTCGCTGCCCCGAGTTTCGTCTACTTCCTGATGTGGTGGATGGACTAGAGATGTCAGACACCCGGCATGCGCCGCCGGCAGAGAATGCGCGCGGTGGCGAACGCACACACGGGGTACTTACAGTGCCGAACCTGCTTAGTGCGATACGCCTGCTCGGCTCCTTCGCGCTGATGGCGCTGGCGATCATGGGTTGGGGCAAGGCCTTTCTTTGGCTGTTCGTGGCGCTCGCCCTGACCGACTGGCTCGACGGCAAACTGGCGATCCTCCTCAGGCAGAAGACGGCGCTGGGGGCTCGCCTTGATAGCTGGGCGGACGCGGCGCTTTACGGTGCGCTCCTTTTTGGCGCCCTCTGGCTTCACAGCGCTACGCTCGCGGCGGAGCTCGGGTGGATCCTCAGCGCGGTGGTGAGCTACGTCGTCTCCACGATGGCGGGATTGTGGAAATACGGGCGCTGGCCGAGCTACCACACCCGCGCGGCCAAGACGTCATGGTTTCTGATCGCGGTGGCAGTCGTGTGCCTCTTCCAGGGGTGGGCGGTGTGGCCGCTGCGGGTCGCCGCGGTGGCCGTCACGCTCACCAACCTCGAAGCGATGCTGATTACGAGTCTCTGTGCGGACTGGCGCGCCGATGTGGAATCCGCCTTTCACATTCTGCGCGACCGGCGAACCCGCTAAAGTCGCTTACGAGTGTTTCACCGTTTGCGGCATAGCTTTCGCAGCCTTGTTGTCGTTCATTGTGTTCAATGTCTGTACCAGCGGTGAAATCCGTTATGGCGCAAACCACGATTTCACGAGTTCGGAAAAGAAAGCTCGGGCGCCGATACGCAGGTTGCGCGCGGCATAGCCGCCTTCCTGCACGATCAGCATCGGAAGGCGCAGGCTCGCGAGCCGACGCGCGATGCGCTCGAGGCCGGCCACAGTGACGTCGAATGATCCGGTCGGATCGTTACGCATGATGTCGAACCCGAGCGACACGACGAGAAAATCAGGCTTGAATCGGCGGATGACACCGAGTGCCTCGTCTAGAGTTTCGAGATATCGATCATCGTCGACAGGTGGCTCGAGAGGCCAGTTTCGATTGGCCCCTTTGCCTTTGCCTTCTCCACGCTCGTCGGCATAGCCGGAGAAATTTGGATACGAATGCCGCGGGTGCCCGTGAATCGACAACGTATACACGTCGTTTCGATCATAGAAGATGTCCTGTGCGCCGTTGCCGTGATGGTAGTCGAGGTCCAGCAACGCGACCCGGCCCGTGAGACTGAGATGATTCGCCGCAATTGCGGAATTGTTGAAATAGCAGAAGCCTCCGAAGATCCGACGTTCGGCATGGTGTCCTGGAGGCCGACACAGCGCATAGGCGTAGTGCTCGCCGTTGAGAATCAACTCGGCCGCAGTCAGGGCGACGTCGACAGAATGCCGCGCCGCCGCATAGACGGCGTGCGTGATCGGCGTAAAGGTGTCAGCGCAGAAATAGCCTGCGCGATCCTCGAGCGCCTTTGGTGCCCGCTCAGGTCGCCGTATCGGAAACACTTCCGGGTAGATGATCGCCTTGTCATCGAGACGCTCACTCAATGTGCGCAGATACGAGACGAGCTTGCGGTCGTGAACTGCCGTGATGTGTCGCTCGGGAAAACGTCGCGCCTCGACATTGTCGATCGGCAGACCATTCAGCCCTTTGAGGATCTGGCGAACGCGAACAGGTCGCTCGACGTAGCCGCGCTGCCTGACATGATGGATCTGATGGCCTGTAGCAGGCACGACGGATATCGGCTTTATACGCGGGTTCAGCACCGGAGGTTCCCCCGGGTCCTTCTCGCGCGCTGCGCGAAAACTGACGGGGTCGTCTCTGAACGAGGCGACGATCTGTTCGACGAACGGATCGTCCGCGTCGTAGCCGTACTGGCTGACGAGAACGTTGCGAACTGCGGCGCGAGCGCGCGTTCGTCCGAGACGTCGGTTCTTGCCCATTCCGTCATACATCAGCAAAGTCAGACGGCCGGCATTGCGCGGATTCGGAATCGCATCCCAGCCCGTGCCTGTGATGACCCGCGCGCCGTAACGCTCATAGAAGCGGATTCGTCTGCGGTTTGTCGCGAGCCGCGATACATCATGCACTTTTGATCGTTCATCGGGCGGCACGTCGAGTACCAGCCCATGCGCACCGCGCGCGGCGACAAATTCGCGAGTCGCTTCATACAATGCACCGCCGATGCCGCGCGACGATCTTCCGGGGTCGCTGGCTATGTATTGCAGATAGGCGAGCCTCAGTTCCGGATAATAGAAGACGTAGCTCAGCCCGGTGACGGCGCGCCTGCTGTCTTCGGATACAAGGAGCACGGGATCGAAATCCAGGTGCGTTCGGTTCCGCAGCG
>JASFSB010000225.1:0-4708 GCA_050114615.1 Gammaproteobacteria bacterium | reverse complement strand
CATTCATACCGATTTTCAGAAAGGCTTCATTCGCGCCGAAGTTGTAGGATTCGATGCGTATATAGCCAGACGCGGGGAGGCCGGCGCCCGCGAAGCAGGCGAGTTGCGGCTCGAGGGCAAGCAATACGTCGTTGCCGAAGGCGACGTCGTCCATTTCCGATTCAACGTATGAGGTAAAGACTATGAAGACGTTGAAGTTCAGCGTGTTTGTGTTCATCGGAGTCCTATTGAGTGCCTGCGGTAACGACGCCGGGGATTCAGCGGCGGAATCGACGGATGGCTCGATGCTCGATACTGCCGAAGCGCCGGTCGGCATCTCGTTGCCGCGTGGATTCGCAGCAACCGTCTTTGCCGATGATCTCGGTGCTGCGCGTCACCTCGCCGTCCGGGAAAACGGCGACGTGTTTGTGACCACCCGCAACACCGTCCAGCTGATCGACCCCGACTCGAGCACCGGCGGCCTCATCGCCTTGCGGGATACCGATGGCGACGGCGATGCCGACGAGATCGCCCGGTTCGGTCGGGGCGACACGAGCACGGGCATGGCGATTCGCGGTGATTATCTCTATTACTCCTCCGCCCGCACCGTCTATGCGATCGAGCTGGACAACAACCTCGCTCCCCAGGGGCCATCGGAGGTCGTCGTCGCCGGTTTCGGGGATTCCGGCTTCGGCCATTCGGGCAAACCGATCACATTCGATGGTGAGGGCCATGTGTATCTACAGGCAGGCGCGCCGTCGAATGCCTGTCAGGAACGCTCACGCACCGAAGGCTCACCGGGCATGATGCCCTGCCCGCAACTCGATCAGTTCGGCGGCGTGTGGCGCTTCGCGGCCGACAGCCGCGATCAGGACCAGATCGGCGACGGTATTCGCTACTCGACCGGTCACCGCAACGCCGTCGCACTGGAGTGGAACCCCGTATCGAACGAACTCTTCCTCGCCATGCATGGCCGGGACTCGCTCGATACGCTGTTTCCCGGCAGCTTTACGGCCGAGCAGCGTCAGGAACTGCCTGCCGAAGAGTTCCACGTGCTCGCCCAGGGCGACAATCTCGGCTGGCCGTATACCTACTATGATCCGCTGCGTAACGAACGAATGATCGCACCGGAATACGGCGGCGACGGCGCGACCGCTGCCGAACAGGGACGCTACAAGGATCCCCTCATTGCCTTTCCGGCTCACTGGGCACCGAACGATTTATTGTTCTACACGGGTGATCAGTTTCCGGAACGCTACTATGGTGGCGCATTCATCGCGTTCCATGGTTCCTGGAACCGTGAACCGGGCGTTCAGGGCGGCTACGCGGTCGTGTTCGTGCCGATGGACAACGGTCGGCCGTCCGGCGACTGGGAAATCTTCGCTGACGACTTCGAGGGTCCCGGACCGGTGACGAGCCCGGCGAGCGCGGCGCACCGGCCGTCGGGGCTCGCTCAGGGACCCGACGGATCGCTTTACGTCAGCGACGATGCGGGCGGTCGCATCTGGAAAATCAGCTACGTCGGTGAGTGAAGAATCCCGTTGAACGTCTCGCTCGGCCGCATCGCGGCCGCGGCGAGCGCGTCGCTCGGATGGTAGTACCCGCCGATATCGACCGCTGATCCCTGCACGGCGGTGAGCTCATCGACGATCTGCCGTTCGCCTGCCGCCAGGGCTTCGGCAGTCGGCGCGAAGTGCGCGGCGAGGCGCGCGTCGCTGTCCTGACCGGCGAGGGCCTGCGCCCAGTACATTGCGAGATAGAAATGACTGCCTCGATTGTCGAGTTCGCCGACCTTACGCAGCGGTGACTTGTTGTTGTTGAGCACCTGACTCGTCGCCTGGTCGAGTGCCTCGGCGATCAGCACGCCGGCGGCATTACCGGACCGGCGCGCGTAGTCCTCGATCGAAACGGCAAGCGCGAGAAATTCGCCGAGCGAATCCCAGCGCAGATGGTTCTCTTCGAGAAATTGCTGCACGTGTTTCGGCGCGGAGCCCCCGGCACCGGTTTCGTAGAGCCCGCCGCCGGCCAGCAGCGGAACGATCGAGAGCATCTTCGCGCTCGTGCCGAGCTCGAGAATCGGAAACAAATCCGTCAGGTAATCTCGCAGGACGTTGCCAGTCACGGAAATCGTGTTCTTACCTGCGCGCACACGTTCGAGCGTCGCACGCATTGCCTCGACCGGTGCGGCGATACGGATATCGAGCCCCTTAGTATCGTAGTCTTCGAGATACTTCTCGACGAGTGCAATCAGGTTTCGATCATACGCTCGCTTCTCATCGAGCCAGAAAATGGCAGTGTCGCCGGTGTTGCGCGCGCGCGTGACCCCGAGCTTTACCCAGTCGCGTATCGGCAGATCTCTGGTCTGGCCCATGCGCCAGATGTCTCCTGCCTCGACGGCGTGTTCGCTCAGCACGTTGCCGGCAGCATCGACGACGCGAACAGTTCCGTCCGATCGAATCTCGAAGGTCTTATCGTGTGAGCCGTATTCTTCCGCCTTTTGTGCCATGAGTCCGACGTTGCAGACATTGCCCATCGTAACGACATCGAACGCGCCGTTGCGCTTACAGTCTTCGATGACTTCCTGATAGATTCCCGCATAACAGCGGTCAGGGATCATTGCGATGGTATCGGCCAGCTTGCCGTCCGGACCCCACATCTTGCCGGATGCGCGAATCGCCGCAGGCATCGATGCATCGACGATGACGTTGCTCGGCACATGGAGGTTCGTAATTCCCTTATCCGAATCCACCATCGCCAGTGCGGGCCGCGTCGCATACACGGCATCGATATCTGCTTCTATCTGCTGACGCTGCCCGTCGGGCAGGTCGGCGATCTTCGCGTACACGTCGCCAATACCATTATTGGCCTCGACACCGAGCTGCGCAAACAGCTCTGCGTACTTATCGAAAACGTCCGCATAATACGCCGTTACGGCATGACCGAAAATGATCGGATCGGAGACCTTCATCATCGTGGCTTTCACGTGCAAAGACAGTAGCACGCCCGCCTCTTTGGCGGCCTGTATTTCCCGATCGTAGAACTCACGCAGAGCTGCGGCACTCATGAACGTGGTCGCGATGACCTCACCGGCCTGCACGGGCACGTTGTCCTTCAGGACCGTCTTCGTGCCATCGCCGGCGACGTGTTCGATGCTCAGCACACCCGCGGATCGGATCACTGCGGAGCGCTCGTTCTCGTAAAAGTCGTGGCTGCTCATGTGCGCAACCTGCGACTTCGAGCGGCTGCTCCACTCACCCATCGAGTGTGGATTCCTGCGCGCATACTCCTTCACTGGCGCCGCAACGCGGCGATCAGAGTTGCCTTCGCGCAGCACCGGATTGACCGCACTGCCGAGCACCTTCGAGTAGCGCGCCTGGATTGCTCGCTCCGCCTCGGAGTCGGGCTCCTCGGGATAATTCGGAACCGCGAAACCGTGCGCCTGAAGCTCAGCGATCGCCGCCTGAAGCTGCGGCACCGATGCACTGATATTGGGCAACTTGATGATATTCGCCTCCGGCGTCTTCGCCAGCCGTCCGAGCTCGGCGAGATCGTCGTTCTGCCGCTGGTCGGCGCTGAGGCCCTCGGGGAAGCCGGCAATGATGCGGCCAGCCAGTGAAATGTCGCGCAGCGCAATCTCGATTCCTGCAGCACTGCAAAAATGGTGCAGGATCGGCAACAGCGATTGTGTTGCCAGCGCCGGTGCTTCGTCGGTCTTTGTATAAATGATCATCAGGTCGCTCTCGTCGAAGCGCCGCAGTATACCTCTGAGAACTTGCGATTTGCGTCAATCACAGGAGTTTCATTTGTGCGTTGTCGCGCGCACGGCGGGCCGCGGCAAATCGTTCCGTATCGAGCACGATCTTGCCGGCGGCGTTGAGTCCGTATCGACGGCAGGCACGCTCGAACCGCTGCGCAAGCAATCGGGCATGTATGCCGGTTCCCCGCTGTCTGCGGCCGAAGGTGGCGTCATAGCTCCGACCGCCGTGGTATTCCCGCATGCGCGCCAGCACGCGGGACGCCTTCAGTGGTTCATGCCTCTGCAGCCATTCCTCGAACAACGGTGCCACTTCGTGCGGCAGGCGCAAAATGACATAGCCTGCGTGAGCGCAACCTGCATCGGCAGCTGCTTCCAGGAGCGTTTCGAGTTCGTGATCCGTTAACGCCGGGATGACCGGCGCAACCACAACGGAGGTCGGGATGCCGGCATCGGCGAGCAAGCGCATGGCAGCGAGTCGCGCGCCCGGCGAGGCGGCACGCGGCTCGAGCGTCCGCTTCAGACCCGCGTCGAGCGTCGTCAGACTGATTGCCACGCTGAGCAGCCGACGCTTCGCCATATCCGTAAGCAGCTCGAGATCGCGTTCGATCAGCGCCGCACCCTTCGTCACGATCGCGACGGGATGCTCGAGGTCCGAAAGCGTTTCGAGGATGCTCCGCGTAATGCGATAACGACGTTCGATGGGCTGGTACGGATCCGTATTCGCGCCGAGTGCAATCGGTGCGCACCGGTAGCGCGGGGCCGCGAGCTCGCGTCGCAGTAACTCTGCAGCCTGCGGTTTATAGAACAGACGTGTTTCGAAATCGAGGCCAGGTGACAGGTCGACGTAGGCATGCGCCGGGCGCGCATAGCAATAGACACAACCGTGCTCGCAGCCTCGATAGGGATTGATCGAGCGATCGAACGGAACGTCGGGTGAGTTGTTTCGTGTGAGTATGCCGCGGGCGGCCTCGG
>JASFSB010000224.1:0-4715 GCA_050114615.1 Gammaproteobacteria bacterium | reverse complement strand
TGCATCGATTTCCCTGAAAACGACTGCCTGACCGCACGCACGGAATTCGACTCCTGCCCGTTTGAGCGCCGAGATCAGAGGGATGTTCGGATTATCGGTGCCGTATTTCGCTTTGAACGCAGCATTGTTCATCACGATGTCGAAGTCATCGCTGCGCTGATGGAACATGACAATGATGTGGCGCTTCTCTGGCGGTACGCCCCATTTCGCCAGCGTGTTGACATAGCGTGCAATCGTCGGCAGTGCCGGGTTGATCTCGCTCGTGTGGTCGTCCGCACCGCGACCTATGCCCCAGACGATCCTGTAGTCCAGGTTCGGATCCGGTAGCTCGTGAGCATTCGGAACGTCGACCGCCACAGGGTATCCGGGTACAGCAAGCTCCTCGGCAGCCTGCGCCGGTGATGATGTTGCGCTCGACAGCCCCAGGACCAAAAGTAACGCAAGAGCGGATGCACAGGATTTCATGAGACTTTCCTCCAAAGCGATTCCGTCATACCGGTTAAAGAGAATTGATCGTACCGCATCATATCAGGATATGCGGAGTTCACGGATGAGGGCCCGCATCCGGTGGCGTACCGCGAGACGTGACGCCCGCGGGCGAGCCGTTCGAAAGCGTTGCCTCCATCCCGAGTCGCATGCGCCCTGTCGCGATACCTACCTCGAGCAGAAACAGGACGAGCCCGCTAATCACGAAAAGCATCGCGGCCACGAACAACACGGCAACGGCAACGGCAACGTTGAATGCCACCAGTTGACCGACGAACAGCGTCACGATAACGAGACACACGGCAAGCGCAGCCAGAGTACAAAGTCGGATCGCCCAGTTGATGATGTGCGTGCGCTCCCACAGGGACGTCGCTTCATCGTACAGGATCTCTTCCTTCTCCTGACCCGCTGCACCGGGTATTCGACCCTCAATGACGCGCGCACGGTCCGTAATGCGGCCAAGGCGAGTCGACATGACTCCGAGAAGCCCTGCGATACCCGCGAGGAGGAATACCGGCGCCACGGCGAGCGAGATGACGCCTGCGATGGTTTCGATCGATGCGCTGTTATCCATGGGTCGTGCCGCATTGTGGCACGTAGCTCACGGGCGAGAAAAGCGATTGCCGACCCGTGTGGCGCCCCCTGTGCGATCAGGCGAAATGTTTCGTGAGTTCGCGCAACTTACCGTAAACCACAACACGATCACGGGTCTGAAGCCGGGTGTCCGGCCGTGGCATGGCGAACCACTGGCCATTGCGCTCGATCCCCAGAATCAGCGAATCGTCCGGTTCGGCGTTGATCTCGGCCAGGCTCTGGCCAACGAACGGCGAACCATCGCGCATTTGAATTCGCAGCACACCAAAACCTTCAGTGACATGCAGCAGCTCGTCGATCGGTGTGTCGTCCTCGAAGATGCTGTAACGCGCAAGGCGCATCCGAACGAATCCCTCCCAGCGGCGGACCCAGGGGGCATGTCTGGCGACCGCAAGAATCGCGCCCAGCCCGACGAGCAGGACGAGCGCATTCAGGCCGATCTCCAGCCCCTGAGCCTTTGCAAAGGAAGACGTCGTTGTAATGATGACCGTCACGATACCCGCGTTACCGAATATCATGAGCCACGAGACGATCTTCCGGCGCCTCGAATCATTGACGACACGCTCTGCTTCGCGAGTCGTGAAGCCTGTTCCGGTGAATGCAGAGAGCGCCTGAAACCTGGCTTTTTCGTAATTCATGCCAGTCATCATCAACGCGATCGCGCCTGCCCTTACGATCAGCATTGCGACGAGTATCGTAACGAGAGTCGGTGCAAGAAAGTACAAGCTGGTCATAAGCACACTCCACGTCGACGCCGGCGACGCTGGCTTTGGTACCTTGCGCGGCTACGGCAGTGCGAATACGTAAAGATTGTTCGCCGTCCCGGCTCGCTTTTCGCTGGCCAGCGACGCAAGACTGAACGTGTTCAGCGCACCGCCGGTGCTCACTGCTATGTATTGCTTGCCATCGACCGCGAACGTCGCCGGAAAGCCGGTAATCTGAGAGCCGAGATTGACGTCCCAAAGCACTTCCCCGTTGCGCTGGTCGAACGCGCGAAAGCGGCCATGCACGTCGCCGCCGAACAACAGTCCGCCGCCGGTGGCAATCACCGACGTCTGACCGGCACGGTTCTCGAACTTCCATGCCGTTTGTCCGGTCGTAACGGAGATCGCTTCGATCGTGCCGACGTTGTCGGTTCCGGGCGCGATTTCGTCAGTTGTGCGAATCGCATAGCCGTCTTCGGCAGTCGCTTTTTCGACGGTGGCCGTGACCTCCATACAGACGTTATGCAACGGGTAGAACATCAGGCCCGTCAGCGGGCTGTAGGCCCCGGCGTGGTAATTTTTCCCGCCGGTCAGGCTGGGGCAGACCATTCGGGTCTGGCCGGCCGCGGAGAACGTCGCTTCGGGATTCACGATGCCTCTGCCCGACTCGGTGTTTACGTCTTCGATGACATTTTGATACACAGTGGGCCTGGCCCAGAGGAACTGGCCGGTTTCACGGTCGACTGTATAAAAAAGACCCGTCTTACCGGGCACTCCGGTGATGACTTTGTAGCGCTCGCCCGTGCGTACGCGCGGACTGATCCATGGAACGGATTCCGGATCCGGTGCAACCTCTGTCTCGATCAGGACGCGCTCGAACGGATGATCGAGGTCCCAGTGGTCGACGACATGCTGCAGATACCAGACGATTTCGCCCGTATCTGCATCGAGCGCAAGCGTCGAGTTGTGATACAGATACGTCAGGTCGTTACCGGCCAGCATGAACTTCGGCGTCGGTGCAGTCACCGAGGTGCCGACATAGATTCGATTCAGCTCAGGATCGTAACTCGGCACCATCCACGAACCGACCTGACGACGCTCTTCATACGGCACGCCACCCCAGGTCTCGTCGCCCGGCTCCCCGGGTCGCGGAATCAATCGCGTTCGCCAGCGCTCCTCCCCGGTCTTTGCGTCAAACGCGGTAATGACGCAGGCAACCGGTCCGGCTTCCTCTTCGCAACTGCGGCCCGATACGACCAGTCCGTTCGCGATCATCGGCCCCGAGCTGTGCTGCCCGCCCCTGCGATAGTCGAGAATCTGTGTTTCCCAGACGAGCTCACCGGTGCGCGCATCGAGCGCGTAGGCGTAATTATCCGCACCGTTGTCCAGAATCAGATTGTCATAGATCGCCAGATTCCGGTTGATCGAAGGAAATTTCAGATAGTCGCTGTTGTCCTCCTGGACCGGCCGGCGATATTCCCAGATCAGATCGCCCGTCGCCGCATCGATCGCCTGCGTGAAGTCGTTCGGGTTCGGGAAGTACATGACTCCGTCATGGACGAGCGGCGTGCCTTCCTGAATGCCCTGACCCAGCGGACGCGTCCACACGAGTCGCAGCCGGGATACGTTGCGCCGGTTGATCTGCTCGAGCGGGCTGTACCCCCAAAGGCCCTGAGTCCTGCGCCAGGAAGGCCAGTCTTCCGGCGCCGGGTTGCGCAGCATATCGTCGGTCACCGGCACATACTCGTCCGGCTGCGCCTGTGCGGCGGCTATTCCATAGGCAATGGCGACCAGCGCCAGGAAGGCTTTCTTCGGGGTCTGCATGACGTACGTTCTCTGATTCCGGAGGTGCGAACGCCAATTTTGCTATCTGCGCTCTCCGGAGTCCACGTCAATCCTCACCCGGCATCGGGCCTGTGAACGTCTCTTAGAGTGCTTGCCCGGCTTCGTCCGCCACATCCTCTGCCGCGCGCCGCGCCTCGTCGATCGCGTCGTCGAGCTGGTTCATTGGCTGCTCGCCCTGAGTTTGAACATCCTCAACGGCCTCGTCGATTTCCTCGCCGGCTCGTTCGAACGGGCCTTCATCGTCCACACATGCGGCCAGCAAACCAAGGGCCGACAGCGCCAGATATAAGTTTGTCTTCATTAGCACCGTACCAGCAATGACAGACGTGGATTTCCGTCTCATGAATCTTTCCTTTCGACCTGCTCGGCCATTACTTGCTCGGCATTCGCAATGCAGCATCCATGCCACATGCGTCGGCACCGATGAACACTGTGAATTCCCGGCACAAATTGTTCAATGCCCAGGTGAAATCGAACATCTGACAATCGCAATGAAAAATTTACATTGCATGAGCCATGCAGCATCGGGATTGGTTGCCGGGGCGGCTGGAAGAGTCCGGCACGGTATTTGCTTCACTGTGATCACAGCCATAGCAATCGAATCGATCGACTCGGAGGCGATCATGACCGACAGAGACACCTATCAGAACAAGCTCGAAGTGCGGCTCGATGCGCTGAGAGCGGGCGTTGAGCAGGCCGCAAGAGTGCTCGGATATGCCGTGCGAAGCGCATCGTCAGGATTCCGGCAATGAACGAAGAAGTGAAGGAGGAACACAATCAATGATTGAAGAGTTCAGACAGCTCATCCGTGATCCCGAAGGGCGTTTCTCGGATCCACGGCGCTTACTGGAGCGCGAAGATATTTCACCAAATGACAAGCTGTTGGTCCTTCAGGACTGGCAAACAGACCTGCTCGAACTGCAACGCGCTGCAGACGAAAACATGCCCAGTGCGCAGGCGAGCCCAGGTGAGACAGCTGAGAAACTCTCCGAGGTCAACAAGGTGATCGGCGTCGTGCGCGCACGAATCGTGCAGGGACAGCAGGGCGACTGACGAGTCCTTGATGACGGCCATAGACGATACGGC
>JASFSB010000223.1:0-4756 GCA_050114615.1 Gammaproteobacteria bacterium | reverse complement strand
CGAGGCGATGCGGTACCGCTCGAGAGTCGCGGCAACGTAAGTTTGCCGGACTCGATTACCGAGAGCGCGTGCAGCGCGGGTGTCCCGCCAGCCTCAACGTCGCCGACAAGTGCTACGCTGCGCCCCCGGCCATGCCTGAAAAACATCCAAATCTCGGTCCTGCTGCGGCATTGGTAGTGCTGACAGCAATATGGGGCTACAACTGGATCGTCATGAAGCTCGCGCTGATCGATGCGCCGGCGCTGACGTTCTCGGCGCTGCGTTCGCTGTTGTCGGGCGGCGCACTGTTTTGCGTGCTGATCCTGCTACGGCGTCCACTTGCGCCTGCGCGCGGTGCTTCGCTCGTTTTGCTGGCAGTGTTACAGACGATGGGGTTCGTCGGGTTCACTGCGCTGGCGCTGAAGACCGGCGCGGCCGGCAAGAGTGCCGTGCTCGCCTACACGATGCCGTTCTGGACGCTGCTGCTGGCCGGCCCGTTGCTGGGTGAGTATATGCGGCGCGCCCAATGGCCGGCGGTCGTGCTGGCCGGTGCAGGCCTGGCTGGCATTTTGAGTCCGTGGAGCGGGACGCTCAATCTCAGTGCCAGTTTGTTCTCACTTGGCGCGGCCTGGTCCTGGGCTGCGAGCAATATCGTTGCGAAACGCATGGAACTGAAAGGCGGCGAGTTGCTGAACGTGTCAGCCTGGCAAATGTCGATTGGCGGTATCGGATTGAGCGTGCTGGCCTATGCAATCGACACCGAACCGGTACGCTGGACGACGACGTTCTGGGTGGCGCTTGCCTACAACGTCGCACTCGCGACAGCGCTCGCCTGGTTGCTTTGGCTTTACGCACTCAACCGTTTGTCGGCAGGTGCTACCGGACTCGCTTCGCTCGGGGCGCCGGTGCTCGCGCTGTTTGCCGCGTGGATTCAGCTCGGTGAATTACCAACGCTTGCCGAGGCACTTGGAATGTCGCTGATCGTGGTTGCGCTCGCGTGGCTCAGCGCGGTCGGCTGGCGCCGGTTTTCACGCGGTGCAAGTGGCGTGTGACCGGCAACGGATCCGTACCGCTTCGAGAAATTCGCCCGAGGATCAGCGGCGCATTTCCAGTCGCGCGCCGCCGAAAAAGCCATCGACACTGTCCAGATCGATGATGACGGCGACCCCTTTGCGTTCGGGGTCTTTTCCTTGTTCGAATGCGTGCGCGTTATCGTAGATCTGCCTGCGCACCGCTTCGGTGTCGTCTCTGTGTGCACGGCCGCGAAAAATCATGAACCCCCGTTCGTCGGGCTCGAAATAACCATAGAGCATTGCGACTGCCGGGTTACTGTCGATTGATTCGAGGATGCGTCCGTTAGGATCCCGTACCCAGATTGCAAGCTGCGTATCGCTGAAACTCTGCGTCGTCCCGCGATACGACAACTGGGGCGCAGCATTCTCATCAACGTAAGAGATGATCATCGGGCGGCGCGCTTCAAAGGCGGAATTCACAGCGTGCTTCATCTCGTCGGTCAGCTTCAGTTCCGTCAGGACGGGAGGTTGTGCGCTCATAGGAGGTTTCCTCGTGACCCGCGCTCAGGATAGTATGTTTGGCGCTGTAGCAAAACCCACGTTCGGGAGGTGATTGTGGTAGCAAAAGCGATTCGCGCCTGGCCGCTGTTCGGTCTCGTGTCAGTGCTGCCGGCGGCCGTTGCGCATCACTCGAGCGCGATGTTCGATCGTTCTCAGACGCTCGTTCTCGAAGGCACTGTCGTCGAGTATCAGTTCACGAATCCACACACCTGGATCGAAGTGCTGGTCGAAAATGACGATGGCAGCACGACGCAATGGAGCGTCGAGGCTTCGGGGCGCCGCCCGATGGTCGCAATGGGGCTCCCGCCGGCTCGTCTGCAGGCCGGCGACGAGGTAACGGTGCGTGCGCATCCGCTCAGAGACGGTCGCAACGGTGCGCTGTTCATAGACATCATGCTGCCGGACGGCGAAGTCGTTGGCGGCGATTAGATAAATACTTTCAGCTTAGAGGCAACGGCAATGAGCCACTTTTCAATTCGCGCATTGGCTGAGATTGCGTCGTCGACGATAGCGGCTCTTCCCCTGTGCTTCGCGTTCGTCGCGGTGGCAAACGGACAGTCCGCTGCCAGTCTGGGCGAAGCCTGGGGCGAGACGCTTGCTGACATGCCGGACTGGTCGGGCATCTGGACACTCAGTGACGGCATCATGTTTCCCGGTCCGGAGCATGCGGTGTACGCGGAAGATCCGGCCGGCGAGGACGGCGGCCTCGCGTTCGGCCCATTGCCCGGCAGTTATATCACCGGCGTCCCGTATAAGCCCGAGTATCAGGCGATCTACGACGCAAAGGTGGAGCGTGCAGCGGCGGAGTTTTACGTCGACGATCCGGTCGGCGGCTGTATGCTGCCGCACGGCATGCCGCGTTCGATGGGTGGCGCGCCCGGTCCGATCGAGATCGTGCAGACGCCGAAGATCACTTACATGATCTGGGACTTCATGAACGAGACCCGACGCATTTATACCGACGGCCGCTCGCATCCGGATCCGGATCTGTCCTGGCCGATGGTCATGGGCCATTCGGTCGGGCGCTGGGACGACGACACGCTCATTATCGACACACGGCTCATGCGCGAGGGTCAGTTCGATCGCACCGGTGCGCCGCACAGCGATCAGGTGCATCTGATGGAGCGGATTCGCATGCAGGACGACGGGCGCCTGCGCGTTGACATGGTCATCGAAGACCCGGTCATGTTTACCGGTCCATGGGAGGTCACGCGCTATCTCGAGCGCGTCGCGGACCAGCAGATGATGATTGAAGGCACCTACTGCGAAAACCAGCGCAACCCGTTCGATGCCGAAGGTAATCAGTCGGCGACGCTGCCGGGCGAGCGTTAGGTAATCCCGATCGGTCAGGTTTCTTCGAGCGATGGACGGCGCCCCAGGTAGCCTGTGACCAGCTCGTAGCTCAGTCCGAATTCGAGCACGGCCTGATCTGCACCCATGGGCCCGATCAGCTGCATGCCCATCGGGCGGCCTCGATCATCGAAGCCGACCGGGACATTCAGGACCGGGACGCCGGCCAGCGTGCCGCCGATCACGACTTCCATCCAGCGGTGATAAGTGTCCATTGCTCTGCCGTTGATCTCGTCAGGCCAGTGCAATTCGGCCGAAAAAGGAAAGACCTGCGCGGTTGGCAGGGCCAGCAGGTCGAATCGATCGAATAGTGCGTGCAGCGCGTGGTACCACTCGGCGCGCGCGATCGAAGCGCGGTTGATGGCCGACGCGCTCAGCGCGAGACTGCCCTGGATTTCGAAAATCATCTCTGGCTTCAGCTGCTGTCGCTGAAATGAATCCTCCAGCATCGCTTGCCGGCCGGCGTGAGACCAGTGCCGCAGAGTGAGCCAGCTGCGCCAAAGCCGGTCCATGTCGAAGCGAGGCGCCGTTGCTTCGACGCGCGCGCCATGTGACTCGAGCCCCTGAAGCGCCTGCTCGCACAATTCGAGCACGCCGGGCTCGGTCGCGAGATAACCGTCGAAATCGCGCATCCATCCGATGCGGATGCTACCGAGCGGGGTCGGTGTGTATTCATCGAAGCCCGGTAAGCCGTCGCGCATCGTCAGCGGTGCACGCGGATCGAAGCCGGCCATCGTATCGAGCAGCCGAATCGTGTCTTCGAGGTTGCGGCCCATCGGACCGTTGACCGACAGCTGGCCGTAGAAAAGATCCTCCGGCGTGGCCGGCACGCGTCCCTGGCTCGGCCGGAAACCAACGACGTTGTTGAACGCGGCAGGATTTCTCAGCGAGCCCATCATGTCGCTGCCGTCGGCAACCGGCAGCATATGCGCCGCCAGAGCGACCGCGGCGCCGCCGCTGCTGCCGCCTGCGGTCAGGGCGGGATCCCAGGCATTGCGCGTCACGCCGAAGACGCTGTTATAGGTTTGCGACCCCATCCCGAACTCAGGTACGTTCGTTTTGCCGATAAAGATCGCGCCAGCGTTTCGAATACGGGCGATGTGCAGTTCATCCTCTGCCGGCATCGCTCCGGCGAACAGCGGTGAACCGCTGCTCGTGGGCAATCCCCGAGCGTCAGCCAGGTCCTTGACGGCGTGCGGTATGCCATGCAGCCAGCCGCGGTACTCGCCGTGCTCGAGCTCTTCGTCCGCGAACCTCGCCAGGGCCAGACAAGTGTCATCGTCGAGGCGGCTGACGATGGCGTTATAAATCGGATTGTATCTGTCGATACGAGCGAGATATGCGCGCATCGTTTCGACGCAGCTCAGTTGCCGCGTCCGGATGGCAGTCGATAGCTCGGAAGCGGTCAGAGCGGTGATGTCACTCGGCACGTCGCGGTACTCTTCGATGGCTTTGTGCTTAGAATAAGGCTCTGCTGGTACGGAGTCGAACATGCGCAACATGGTCGGAATTCTCTGGTGTGCCGGGATCGTCAGCGGGCTCCTCGCGTGTTCGCAACAGGCGCCCGAGCAGGCGCTCAGCGAGTCTGCACGGCTCAATGAATGGTTCGACGCACGCTACGAGGAATATCTCGATCGTTTTCCAATGATGAAGACACGTCTCGGGCGTAAGGAGGACTACGATCAGATCGACGATATGTCCGAAGCTGGCGAAGACGCGCTGTTCGAGTGGCGCGGTCAGACGGTCGATGAACTTCGGGAGTCGTTCGACTATGCGCTGCTGACACCCGAGGCAAAGACGTCATACGACCTGTGGATTTATCAGTACACGCTGGCCGAGGCCGCGCGCCCGTT
>JASFSB010000222.1:0-4760 GCA_050114615.1 Gammaproteobacteria bacterium | reverse complement strand
CCGAGCACCGATCAGGACGCGGTAGACACGGCTTACGCTGCGGCCATCGCCAGAATGAATCTGGACGATCCATCGGATTCCCGGTTCGTGGTGCGTCTGGCCGACGAATTCCATAACTGCTGGACTGCGTCGTGTACGAATGACGCCAACGTGATGCAGGCCGCCATTCAGAGCTTCGCGGATGCAGTTCCGCTGACCTCGATCGATCCGGCATTACTGAGCAGTAACGCGTTGACGCTATATGAAGGCACGATCGCCTCCGGCGGCAATCGTTACGAGGCGAGCACGATCGCACTGTGGGAATTCAAGACCGGTGCCGGCGGTACGGCGTTCGACACGAGCGGTGTCCCGCCTGCAATGGATCTGACGCTCACCGGGACCTACGAGTGGTTCGGCGGCTGGGGTATCAACTTCAACGGCGGCAAGGCTCAGGCGACAACTGCTGACAGCGCGAAGCTGCATACGATGCTCCAGTCGACGGGTGAATACTCCATCGAGGCCTGGGTCGCGCCCGGCAACGTAGTCCAGGAAGACACGCGAATCGTCAGCTACTCCGCCGGTACGCTGAACCGCAACTTCAATCTCGGGCAGACGATGTACAACTACGATTTCTTCGCCCGCACGAGCAACTCCGACGCGAACGGAAACCCGCAGATGTCCACACCCGACGCGGCGGAGGTTCTGCAGGCTACACTGCAACATGTCGTCGCGACCTTCGACCCGGTCGAAGGCAGAAAAATATACGTCAACGGCCTTCTCGTTCAGGAACAGGATCCTGCCCCCGGCGGCAATCTCTCTGACTGGGACGAGACCTACGCGTTCGTCCTCGGAAACGAGGTCTCGGGCGATCGTCCGTGGCAGGGCGTCATCCGCCTCGCTGCCGTTCACAACCGGGCCCTGACGGAGGCCCAGATTCTGCAGAATTTCGAGGCAGGCGTCGGCGAGAAGTTCTTCCTGCTGTTCGGCGTCGAGCATCTGACGAACGTACCGGAAAGTTTTGTCGTCGTCGAAGCTGCCCAGTACGACAGCTACGCATATCTGTTTCGAGAACCGTTTTTCATCAGCCTCGACGCGGCGCAACAACCCGACGGCATCGACATCGAGGGAATGCGGATCGGCATCAATGGCATCGAAGCCACGGTCGGCCAGGTATTCGGGCGGATCGACACGACGATCACGAATGCGCTCTACGATCCGGCGACCGGGCAACCACTTGCGAACATCGGTGGTGTCATTCCGCTGCAGAAGGGTCCTGAGCTCGATGAGTTCTTCCTGACCTTCGACCGTATCAGCGCGCAGACCTTCAACCGTCCGCCCCCGGTCGTGCCGCCGCCGGTCATACCAGCCGATCTCGATCCGGAATCGGAAATCGGCGTACGCACGTTCGATGAGATCAATGCCAGCTATGCGGCGATTACCGGAGTCGATCCACGTGATGCCAACGTGCAGAACACCTACCAGACTGTGAGGCAGTCGATGCCAACGGTGGAGACCGCAGAAGCCTTTCTCGCTTCGCATCAGGTTGCCATTGCTCAGCTTGCCATCGAGTACTGCAACGCGCTCATCAACGATACGACCTTGCGCGCGACGATGTTCCCGGGCTTCCCGTTCACGGCAGACGTCAACGTCGCCTTTCCGGGAGCCGGACCGACGGAAGACCTGCTCTATGACCCGCTGCTCGACCGCGTGATCGGATCCGCGCTGGCTCCGATTGGTTCGCAGCCCGACATAGCAACGGTGAAGGCAGAGCTCGACGGGCTCGTTCACGGCGTGCCTTCCAGCACTGTAACACCGCGGCCAGGGCTCGCCGATGGCGGCGGCAATGCGGCGCGCACCCAAACGATAGCGAAGTCGATCTGTGCCGCAGTGCTTGGCAGCGGCGTGACACTCGTACAGTAAGTCTGCTCAGAATCAGAGGTAAGACGATGTTAATCAAGGTAAAGAGAAGGCTCCGCAATCCGGACGCACCGCAGCGGCACGAGTTTCACTCTCGCCCGATGACGCGCCGTGAGCTGATCGGCCAGGGCTTCCTCGGCGGATCGGCGACCGTTCTCGGCGGCAGTGTCCTCGGCCTGTTCAGCAATCCGCGCCAGGCCTATGCGACGCTGGCCGACGACCTTGCAGCCCTGACCGCTTCGTGCGGAATCACGAACGGCGCCGGAAAAATTCCGTTCATCTGTTTCGACCTTGCAGGCGGCGCAAATATCGCAGGCTCGAACGTTCTCGTCGGTCAGGAAGACGGCCAGCTCGATACCTTGAGTACGGCCGGATACTCGAAGCTCGGCCTCCCAGGCGACCAGGTGCCGGGCACCGCCGAAGCGGCAGCCTCGGCGACCGGCACGAGCAATGGCGACCATACCGATACGAGCCTCGGCCTCGCATTCCACAGCGACAGCGCGTTTCTGCGCGGCATGTATGGGAGCTTTCGCACGGCCGGACTCGGCGCGAACATCAACGGCGCGATCATCCCCGCGCGATCCGAGAACGACACGGGCAACAACCCGCACAACCCGATGTACGGCATCCAACAGGCCGGCGCGGACGGATCGATCCTGACGCTGTGCGGCTCGCGCAACTCGGATTCAGGCGGCAACTCGATGGCGCCGGCCATGATGATCAATCCGGAGTTCCGACCCACCAAGATCGACAGACCGAGCGATACGACGGGTCTGGTCGATACCGGACAACTCGTCGGACTGCTCGGCCCCGACGATGCGACCGCGGTCATGGAGTCGATCTACCGGCTCAGCGCTGCGAAGATGGACAACGTCTCCACCGGTCTGCCGACAACGCCGATCAACCAGGATCAGGTCGTCGAAGACCTGGTTCGCTGCGGCTATCTGAAAGCTGCAGATGTCGCTGATCGTTTCGGCGCCGTCGATCTCGACCCGGGCAACGACCCGAACATAGTCGGCGCCACCGGGATATTCTCGGACGCCGAATGGAACGGCGGTGGCCGCGACGAACAGGAGTTCCGCAAGACGGCGTCGGTCATGAAGCTGGTCATCGACGGCTATGCGGGTGCCGGTTGCGTGACGATGGGTGGCTACGATTATCACGGCGGTGCACGCCAGGAAGGCGAGGTCAAGGATTTCCGCGCGGGCCGATGTATGGGCGCGTGCCTGGAATACGCAGCGCGCATGAACGTTCCGCTGATGCTTTACGTGTTCAGCGATGGATCGCTGTCGAGCAATGGCGTCATAGACGACTCTGCCGACGGCCGCGGCAAGGGCGAGTGGACCAGCGACAACCAATCCACTGCCGCCTCGTTCTTTCTGGTCTACAGCCCGTCTGGTCGGCCACAGCTGTTTCAAAGCGGTTCGGACGGATTAACAGCCGCGCAGCATCAGCAGATTGGCTACTTCTCCGGCGGCGGCGACGTGCAACGCGCAGGTACGCCAGGTGCGAACAACGTCAACCTGCTCGTGGAAATGGTTCTGCTGAACTATATGGCACTACATGGTGAGCAAAACCAGTTTGCCGCGACGTTCATGAACCACGGTCTCGGCGACGCGACCAATCTCGATCGCTTCACGGCATTCGAAGCGATTGTCAGCGGTACGATTTAGCGACGAGTGCCAACTGAACTAACTGTTTCTTCCTCCGTGTCGGCGTCTGAGAAGCGGGAGCACCGAAAGGTGTTCCCGCTTCGTTTATACTCGCGGCGCAATGACCAAAAGCACCTCGCTGATCGACTCTCTCGCATGCCCGCGCTGCGGCAAGGCACCGCTTCAGCTGCACGACGACAAGCCGCACTGCAGCGGCTGCAAGATCGCGTTTCCAAAGTTTGCCGGGCTGCCCTGGATGTTCGCAGAGCCCGGCGCGGCATGGCACGAATGGCGCGCGCGCTGGGAATTCATGCTGCGCAGTCTTCATTCGAATCGCGAGCGAAGCGTAACAGCGCTTGCGGCAACCGATCAGCCCATTCTGGAATCGACGCGCGTTCGACTCGAACGTCGCATCGAGGCAGAGGCGGCGCATATCGAATCGCTCAGGGACCTGCTCGCCCCGTTCGAGACTGACGCCTCTTCTGCGGACATCGCGACTTTCCTGGCGCTGCGGACCCGACTACCGCCTGACCAGGGATTGCTTACCTACTACAGCAACGTTCACCGTGACTGGGCCTGGGGTGATGCGGAAAACGCTGCTTCGGCAGATCTGCTGACTCAGGTCATCGCGGATCGCAAACCGAAGCGGATGCTCGTTCTGGGATCCGGCGCGGGACGACTGACCTGGGATCTGCATCAACATTATCAGCCCGAGCTCACTGTCGGACTCGACTTCAATCCGTTGCTTTGCGTCATCGCTGCGCGAATCACATCGGGAGAAACGGTGCGCCTGCGCGAGTTCCCGATTGCGCCGCGCAGCATCGATGACTACGGCATCGAGCATACGCTGGAGTGCGCGGCGACGGCGCCCGGGCTGCACTGGATCATCGGCGATACGCATCGGCCGCCTTTCCCCCCGCAGAGCTTCGATACGATCGTCACCCCGTGGCTCATCGATATCGTCCCGGAGCGGCTCGAAGTATTCATAGCGCGGCTGAACAACCTGCTGTCGGACAACGGCGTCTGGGTGAATTTCGGATCACTGAGCTTTCAGAACGTGCACCCGGCGCAGCAGTATTCTCTCGAGGAATGCCTCGAACTGATGACTTCGAAAGGATTCGAAACTGCAAGAGTCGAATCACGGACGATGCCTTATCTGAGCTCACCTGCGAGCCGGCACGGTCGCTCGGAAGAGATACTGGCATGGGCCAC
>JASFSB010000221.1:0-4774 GCA_050114615.1 Gammaproteobacteria bacterium | reverse complement strand
CCAGAGTTCCTTAAGATCGCTTTGCCGCACATCCGGCAGTACGAGATTCTGACGATGGCTGACACGTATCTCGCCAAAGCCGAAGCGATCAGCGAGATCGGCCAATGCGTCCATCGTGTCGGCCGTCATGTCACCGGGCGCGTGCCCCGGATTCTTGAGCGACACATTGACGATCGCATAGCCGTTTTTCTTGTGCGCAACGGTGTTGACCTCGAGCCAGCGACCAAATTCCGGAACGCGTCGTCCCTGCCGCGCCAGCTCATCGTCGATGTCCGTCAGCGCTTCGTAGTCCGGGTCGGCGAAGTAGGCGTTGATACGGTCGATCTCTTCCTGCGGAACCTGCAGCGGCGAATCCTTTATTCGCTCGAATTCCGCTTCAACGAGCTCGCGGTAGCGCTCGATTCCCATCTGGCTGACGATGATTTTGATGCGCGCCTTGTGGATATTGTCGCGGCGGCCGTGAATATTGTAGACACGCAGAATTGCCTCGACATACGACAGGATGTGTTCCGGCGCCACCCAGTCGCTGATCGTATGCCCGATGTGCGGCAATCGCCCAAGCCCACCGCCCACGAGCACCTCGAATCCGGCTTCACCGGCGGCGTTCAGATGCATTCGCAGGCCGATATCGTGCACGGCCACGGCAGCACGATCGTGCGGCGAACCGGTCACGGCTATCTTGAACTTGCGGGGCAGGTACGAAAACTCCGGGTGGAGCACCGAGTACTGCCGCAGCAGCTCACAGAAAATCCTCGGGTCGGCGATTTCGTCCCGCGCGCGACCGGCGAACTGGTCCGCGGTGATATTACGTACACAATTTCCGGACGACTGAATCGCCGTCACCTCGACCGCCGCCAGCTCGGCGAGAATATCCGGCGTATCTTCGAGCTTCACCCAGTTGTACTGAATGTTTTGACGCGTCGTGAAGTGGCCAAACCCGCGGTCATATTTTCTTGCAATGCCGGCGAATGTCCGCATTTGTCGCGACGACAGCGTTCCGTAAGGCACGTTGACTCGCAGCATGTATGCATGCAGCTGCAGGTACAGCCCGTTCATGAGGCGCAGCGGCTTGAACTGATCTTCAGTCAGCTCACCGGCCAGGCGCCTGCCAACCTGACGGCGAAACTGCGCCACTCGTTCATCGACGATCGTACGGTCAAACTCATCGTAACGATACATCGGCTTATGCCCCGGCGGATCTCGGCGCGTCGGTACGCGCCTCCGGCGTCGGCCCGAACGCTCGAATCGCCTCCCGGATGGCGGTCGGACGAATGTGGCTGTCGGCAACCTCGACGTCGATCAGATTCGGATCGATCACGAGGCAGGCCACCTCGTCGGCGCGGGCCAGTTCGAGCTGGCGTTGTGCACTGTCGACGGTTTCGAAAACAGCTGCCGAATCAACGCGTTCCGTCCACCGGCCCGCCTCGACGAAGAATACGACCCGACCGTCCGATAATCTGTTTGCAATGATGGATTGTGCCACTGCGCCGTTCCTGAAAGCTCCCGCCTTGCGGGGCCGCCATTTTACACACGCGTCGGGGCCGTCGAGTAATAAGAATCGGGCCTACCGTTATTCGAAAAGGTATCCACAGTTTGTGTGGATAATGCTGTGGACAACAGCGTCGATCGCGCCGCGACGTGGCGCGCCTGCTAGGCTCGCGACAGTTTGTTCAAGAATTTGTCAGCCATTGTCATCGGCAGGGCCGCCGCCCCACCGTTCGCGATGAGCCGCCTCGGCAGCCGTCCGCACGCGGGCATGGCGCGTACTGAGCAGCAGCGAATCCGGTGAGCAGACTCGGGCGCGAATCAGACCGAGGTCAGCGGCGGCGTCGAACAGGCTCGGGTACCAGGTCCGCCAGCCCGGCAGCAGTTCCTCGACCTGTTCGCGCAACGTCATTCGGGCAACATATCCGAGCCGATGGGCCAGCGCAACGAACCAACACCCTGAATCGGGCGCTCCGGGCCGGGTACTGAGCCGGCCACGCAGCGCCTTGCGGTTCGACATAACCCACCGCCGCGATGCGGGAAATGCGGCCCACGTACTTGCTGCGGCCACGGGCCTGAGCAACAGTTCGATGCCGGCGCGTGGATTGACCAGCGACATCGGCGCTTACCGAACATCACTTGAAAAAATGGCAGCACCCAGACTGAAATCTTCCCGCAGGCCGGGTTCGAGCCCCGTATCTGCCGGCCGGCAGGCCCGTCTCGTTCTCCCGACCTCCGCGCAGGAACTGGTACGCGTACTCGAGTCCGCAACGCACTATCCGTCACCCGTACGGGCCATCGGCAGTGGCAGCTCGAGTACACGCTGTACCGAAGCACTCGGCGGAACGAGCGTCGATCTGAGCGAGATGAACCGAGTCCTGCGAATCGGTCACGACAGCGTGACGGTGCAGCCGGGCATCACGCTGGCGGAACTCGCCGATATCCTCGATGCCCGCGGGCTGGAGCTCATCGGTGGTTTCGACTTCGCCAATCGCACCGTCGGCGGCGCTGTTTCGGCGAGCGGACTCGAAGCACTCGGCGCAGGCGACGCGAGCAGCTTCGCCGCGAATGTGCTGCAGGTGAAGTTCGTGACGGCAGACGGCCGCAAGGGCTGTGTGAACGCCGATACGCAGACGATGCTGCGCCTGTTCAGGCTCAGCTACGGCCTGCTGGGTATCGCGTACGAAATCACGTTACGCGTGCGGCCGATACAGAGCTTCAACGTCAGGTCGATCAGGATCGACGTCGCTGACATCGAGAATCTGCTCGTGCAGCTCGCGCATACACGAGCCTCCGCCAGGCTCAGGCTCTTTCCGTTCCGCCGGGCTGTTCATTGCGAGCTGCGCGAAACGGCTGCGGGCTCGGGAACCGGCGCGCGGCTCGCGTGGCGGCTGAAGTCATGGACGGCAAACAGCGCGCTGCCGGCAGCCGCCTTCGCACTGGCAAAGGCGATGCCAGTTGGCCGGTTGCGCTATGGAATCGTCGATTCGCTCGGCGAAACCACGATGAATCTGAGCACACTCGGCCCGCTGAAAACCGGTTCGGGCGCAACCGAGCAATTGACCCGGACGAATATTTTCGGCAACAGCCCGATCGAACACACGAGCTGGGCCTTTCCGCAGAGGGGCTTCGCGACGACCGCCGCTGCCTGGTTCGACTTTTGCCGCCAGCACTACGAACGCACCGGTTTTCGCTGTGACCCGCCCGCCGTGGCACTTCCGTCGCCACGCGATTCCGGCGCGCTGCTCTCACCGTCGTTCGATCAGCCGATCGTCACGCTGACGGCAGTCAACAACCCCGTTGACGGGTGGAACGATTTCGCGTTCGAATTCGCTGAATTTGCGACCGATCACGGCGGCATTCCGCTGTTCGGTCAATCCCTGCACGCGAGCGCCGCCAACGTGAAAAGTGCATACGACAAGCGCTGGACGGCCTTCTGCAAAACGCGCGCCCAGCTCGACCCGGAAAAGCGTCTCGTCAACTCGTTCTTTCAGGCATTCATTACCGAATAAAGCCCTGACTCTCGAGTTTGACCAGAATTCTGTGCGCCGCCATGTCCGGCGAAAGCTCCGAGGTATCGATCGTCACCTCCGGATTCTCAGGCACCTCGTAAGGATCGCTGATGCCTGTGAATTCCCGGATGATTCCGGCACGCGCTTTGGCATACAGGCCCTTGCGATCACGCTGCTCACAGACCTCGAGCGGCGTTGCAACGTGCACCTCCAGAAACCCGCCGTAGCCCTCGACCATTTCGCGTACGGTGCGGCGTGTCGCGGCATAAGGCGCAATCGGCGCGCAGATCGCTATGCCGCCGTTCTTCGTTATCTCGCTGGCGACGTAGCCGATACGCTGAATGTTCAGATCGCGATGCTCCTTGGAGAAACCGAGCTCGCTGGAGAGATGCTTTCGAACGATATCACCGTCCAGCAATGTGACGGCACGGCCCCCAAGCTCCATCAGCTTGATCATCAGTGCGTTGGCGATCGTCGACTTGCCGGAACCCGACAAGCCGGTAAAGAACACAGTGAAGCCCTGGCTGTGTCGCGGGGGATGAGTCTTCCTGAGCTCTGCCACGACTTCAGGAAAGGAGAACCAATCGGGAATGTCGAGGCCTTCCTGCAGGCGCCTGCGGAGCTCTGTGCCGGAAATGTTCAGTGTGCGCACACCCGCTTCGAGCTCGTCCTGCGGCAGATATTGAGCCTGATCTTCGACATAGACCATCAGGCGAAACGGCACCATCGTGATATCGAGCTCGTCCGCATATTTGAGCATCAGATCCTGGGCATCGTAAGGACCGTAAAACGGTTTACCGTCACTGTCGTTGCCGGGCCCGGCGTGATCGCGGCCGACAATGAGGTGTGTGCAGCCGTAGTTCTTGCGAATTATTGCGTGCCAGATCGCCTCGCGCGGACCCGCCATGCGCATCGCAAGCGGCAGAAGGCTCAGAGCGGTCGTTTGCTCCGGGTAGTGAGGCAACAGCCTTTCGATACAGCGGACACGAGTGAAGTGATCGACGTCACCGGGCTTCGTCATACCGACCACCGGATGGATCAACAGGTTCGCTTCGACTTCGCGAGCGGCACGAACCGTGAGCTCCTGGTGTGCCCGGTGCATCGGGTTACGCGTCTGAAAGGCGACGACTTTACGCCAGCCGAGCTTGTCGAAGCGATCGCGCATCTCCTGCGGTGTATCCCGCAGATGCTTGAAATCGTAGTGCGTCGGCCGCTCGACGCCGCGCAGTCTGCCGCCGACATAGACCGGATGCGCTGTATGCATGAGATAGGCGACC
>JASFSB010000220.1:0-4802 GCA_050114615.1 Gammaproteobacteria bacterium | reverse complement strand
GCGCTGATTCCCGATGCGGTCGAGGAAATGCTGCGGCTCTATACGCCGTACCGCGGATTTGCGCGAACGGCGCGCCGCGATGTGCGCTTCGGCGAGAAGCTCGTGCGCGAGGGCGACGTCGTCGCTGCCGTGTTTACCTCCGGCAATCGCGACGAAGACGTGTTTGAAGATCCCGATGAATTCAAACTGGATCGTCGCAAGAAGGATCTGCTGACCTTCGGACGTGGTCCGCACATGTGTCCCGGCGCACCGCTGGCTCGCCTGCTGCTGGAGATCGCGATCGAAGGCATCGTCAATCGGACCACCCGCATCGGGATTGCCGGCGAGATGACGATGACGAACTGGCCGGAATACGGGCCGCTGTCGGTACCGATCCGGATCGAACGCTGAGCGCAGTCGCAGTTGCAGCCGCGGTGCTGCGGTTTGTGCTGATAGCCCTTCCTCCTCAGTCACGGATACTTGAGCACACAGATCCACAGCTCCATCGTTTCCGCCGAATGCTGTAATCGGTAAATTGGATCGAAATCTAGATTTATATACGGTTTAATCTATGATTATGCAGCTATGTACGTTTGGCACTGGAGAATTCAAATGACGAGTCAACGCGTTTCCCTGATCGCCGTACTGGCGGTTGCGATGGCACCGCTGGTGGCATCGAGTCCTGCGCTCGCTCAGGGTGAGCCGAAATCGAATCAGTTCTGGTGGCCGGATCGCCTCGATCTCGGCCCGCTGCGTCAGCATAGTATCGAGTCGAATCCCCTCGGTGCAGACTTCGACTATGCGGCGGCGTTTGCAACCCTTGATCTCGATGCCGTGAAGGCGGATATCGAGGCGGTGATGACCACCTCCCAGGCCTGGTGGCCGGCCGACTTCGGCCACTACGGCCCCTTGTTCATCCGCATGGCCTGGCACAGCGCCGGCACCTACCGCGTGGCCGACGGCCGCGGCGGCGCCGGCGGCGGCCAGCAGCGCTTCGAGCCGCTGAACAGCTGGCCCGACAACGCCAATCTGGATAAGGCCCGGCGTCTGCTTTGGCCGGTCAAGCAAAAATACGGTCGCAGTCTTTCCTGGGCCGACCTGATCGTACTGACGGGTAATGTCGCGCTCGAGTCGATGGGCTTCGAGACTTTCGGTTTTGCCGGGGGCCGCGAGGACGACTGGGAAGCCGACATGGTGTACTGGGGTCCGGAGGACGAGTGGCTCGAGGACGAGCGCTACAGCGGTGACCGGATGCTCGAAAATCCGCTCGCAGCAGTTCAGATGGGACTCATTTACGTGAACCCGGAAGGGCCGAACGGCACGCCGGATCCGCTGGCAGCCGCACGGGATATTCGTGACACGTTCGGACGCATGGCGATGAACGACGAAGAAACCGCGGCGCTGATCGCCGGGGGACACTCCTTCGGCAAGGCGCATGGTGCCCGGCCCGCCGACTGCGTGGGCCCGGAGCCAGCAGCCGCTGCGATCGAAGAGCAGGGCTTCGGCTGGACGAACTCCTGCGGCACCGGCAAGGGTTCGGATACGATTACGAGCGGCCTCGAGGGCGCGTGGTCCGCGAACCCGATCGCGTGGACCAACAGCTATCTCGTCAACCTGTATACCTACCAGTGGGAGCAGACGCGCAGCCCCGCCGGCGCGGTTCAGTGGGTGCCTGCCCGCGGGGCGGCATCGACGCTCGTGCCGGACGCTTTCGATCCGTCGGTTCGACACGCGCCGATCATGTTCACGACCGACCTCGCACTGAAGGAGGATCCGGCCTATCGCAGGATTACCGAGCGCTGGCTCGAAAATCCGGATGAGTTCGCCGACGCGTTTGCGCGCGCCTGGTTCAAGCTGACGCACCGCGACATGGGCCCGCGGGCCCGCTATGTCGGCTCCGAGGTGCCTGACGAAGTGTTGTCCTGGCAGGATCCGGTCCCCGAGGTCGACCACGAGCTCGTCAATGCGCGCGACGTTGCAGCGCTGAAGGCGGAGATTCTGGACTCGGGTCTGTCCGTTTCCGATCTCGTCCGGACGGCCTGGGCGTCGGCCGCCAGCTTCCGCGGTACCGATATGCGCGGTGGTGCGAACGGCGCACGCATTCGTCTGGCGCCGCAACGCGACTGGGCAGTCAACGACCCCGACCAGCTGGACGACGTACTCGAAACACTCGAGGGCATTCAGCAGGACTTCAACGATTCGCAGCGACGCGGCAAGGAAGTCTCGCTCGCCGATCTGATCGTACTCGGCGGCGCCGCGGCCATTGAGCAGGCGGCTCGCGATGCCGGTTACGATGTCGAAGTCCCCTTTGTGCCCGGACGCACGGATGCTTCGCAGGCGCAAACCGACGTCAATTCGTTTGCAGTGCTCGAACCGACCGCCGACGGATTCCGCAACTACTACGACAGCAGCAATCGCCGATCTCCGGCAGATATGCTCGTCGATCGAGCGAATCTGCTGACGCTGAGCGTACCGGAAATGACGGTTCTGGTCGGTGGCATGCGTGCGCTGAATGCGAACGCCGGAGGCGTGGACCATGGCGTGTTCACGGATCGACCCGGGACGTTGAGCAACGATTTCTTCGTGAATCTGCTCGACATGTCGACGGCCTGGTCGCCGTCGACTTCGTCCGAAGGTATTTACGAGGGTCGTGATCGTGCGAGCGGTCAGGTCAGGTGGACGGCTACGCCCGTCGACCTGGTGTTCGGCTCGCATTCGGAGCTGCGAGCGGTCGCCGAAGCCTATGCGGCCGCAGACGGCGGCGAGAAGTTCGTCTCCGATTTCGTCGACGCCTGGACCAGGGTGATGACGCTCGATCGATTCGACGTCCGTTAGTTACGATTTTTTCGAGAAAACAGAGCAGGCGGCGGCGCATTAAGCGCCGCCGTTTTGCTGACAGACGGACTCACCGAAGCGTCGCAATATGTTTCTGGCGACCGGTGTGTCGATGACATCTTCCGACAGCCGTGCGACGTCAACTCCGGCAGCCCTGAGTTGTTCGGCCAGACCTTCAATGTACTCGCGCATGATTGCAGTGGTGTACTCCGGGTGAAACTGTACCCCCCAGGCACAATCGCCGAGCCGAAACGCGTGGTTCCTCTCGTACTGATTCCCCGCGAGATGCACGGCGCCCGGTGGCAGCCCCAGCACCGACTGCGCATGCGTCGTGTGCGCGCGGAACGACTCAGGGACACCGGCAAAGAGCGGGTCGGCTGCTGAAGCCGGCATCGTGCGAATCTCGACCGTGCCGATCTCCCGGCCCTCAGGGTGATAGTCGACATGTCCGCCGGCGGCGCGGGCGAGGAGCTGATGTCCGTAGCACACGCCGAGGATCGGCACCCGTTGTTCAAGCGCCTCGCGCAGCCATGATTCAAGCTTCACGCTCCATGGCAGATCGTCCGTCACCATCGCATGCGAGCCGGTCATCACGACGCCGGCACAGCGCGCGTGCCCGGGCAACGACATGCCGTGCTCCGCATCGATCACTTCGAGCGGCACATCGAGCGTCCCGAGCGTCCGTGCAGTCCATTGATCGAAGTCGCCCAGCCGGCGCGCAGTATCCGGCCAGGTACTGCCGAGCTTGAATACAAACAGTCTCTTCACGTTCGCTTCTGATACGTTTTCGTCATTGTATACTCGGCGAATGCGCGCGCTGTTCGTCCTTGCTGTCGGTCTGATGTTCGTTACGAGTGCGGCACCGGTGCGTGCACAGGAAATCGTCACGCGTGCCGGCACACACGAGCTGACGCTGCCGGGTTCGGGGCGGCGCTATACGCTCGTTGTCCCGCGCGGGTATCGCAGCGCCGAATCCGTGCCGCTGATCGTCTCGCTGCATTTCGGCGGTCGAGTCACGCCGTGGATAGGGCGCAGTCTGCTCGAGCAGCTGATCGAACCCGCGCTCGATGAGCTCGGTGCCATCATCGTCGCACCGGACAGCGCCGCCAGCGGCTGGGCCAATGCGACGGCCGAGCAGCATGTGCTCGAGCTCGTCGAATACATCGAAGCCCATTACAAAATCGATCGGGACAAGACGCTGCTGACGGGCTACAGCATGGGTGCGATGGGCACCTGGTACCTGGCGCCGCGCCACCCCGAGCTCTTCGAAGCAGCCGTACCGATCGCCGGCCGGCCGCAGTCGGACGTCGCCCGGCTCGACTGGCGAACGCCGACCTGGGTGCTGAACAGTGCGGCGGACGAAGTGATTCCGATCGAGCCGGCGCGTGCGGCGGTCGAAGCATTACGCGTTCGCGGTGCGCCGGTGGAAATGACGGTCGTTGAAGGGATCACGCACTTTCAGATTCCGCGCTACCGTCGCCACCTGCGGGACGTGATTCCCTGGATCGAGCGCGTCTGGAACGACCAAGGCGCTTAACGCGAGTTTGCCGCTGTCGCTTCGGTTCTAACGTTGCTGGCTGCGAGCACCTCTGCCGTGTCGCGCGCAAAGCCGACGCCGGCTTCCGTGTAATAGTTGTAGGTCACGTCGCAGCCCGCATCGAGCATGGGCTGCTGATCTTCGGGATACATGTAAGTCGCGCTGATGACACCGCGATAGCGGCGTGAACGAAGGATGCGCGCTGCCACACACTTGGCATGCAGATCCGGCAGCGCCAGCATGACCAGATGTATGTGATCCAGGTTGAGTTGCTGCCAGAAACCGGCGTCTTCGGCATCGGCATAAACGACTCGCCGTCCGGCTGCGCGACTGAGCTCGACCTTGCCGAGGTCCGTATCCATGCCGACGACATGCTCGCCTTCCCGATGAAAATGATCGTAAGCGCCGCAGCCTACGCGCCCCATGCCGACGATCAGAACGCGCGACGTGC
>JASFSB010000219.1:0-4815 GCA_050114615.1 Gammaproteobacteria bacterium | reverse complement strand
TATGTCGACCTGAACGATTCCACCGCGACGATCGTGGGCATGGTTCGTGACGACGTTCCCTTCGACCAGGTCCTCTATGAGGACATCGTCTATGTCGGATCAGCCGCTGCCACTGCAGTCCCCTACGCGCAGGACGACAACGATCATTACGTCGATCTGCAGCAAAACCGCGTCGATCTGAGCGATCCGGCAAATCTGGTGCGCCAGCAGCAGTCCGCCCTGCCGGGCTCGGCGATCGGCGCGGCGGAGACTGCCGGCATCATGACGACCCGCGGTTTTGCCGAGGCGTTCTTCGTCGCCGGCACGAATCGCGCACCGGTGCGGTTCACGACAGTCAATTTCATGTGCATGGACATGGAAGAGTTCCGCGACGTAACTGCCTGGCCCGACCGAATTCGTCAGGACGTTTCACGTTCGCCAGGCGGAGACAGCTCGCTGTTTCTCAATGACTGCCTTGCCTGCCACGCCGGTCTCGATGGTCTCGCCGGCGGATTCGCCTATTACGACTTCGACGAAGACACACAGCAGATGGCGTACACAGCGGGCGAGGTTCAGCCGAAGTTTCTGCGTGAACGCGGAACCTTCCCATACGGCTACGAAACGATCGGTGACTCCTGGATCAACTACTGGCGAACCGGACCGAATGAATTCGTCGGCTGGAACGGCCCGGGCTCGGGCATGGGCGCCAAGAGCCTGGGAATGGAGCTGGCTCAGACCCGTCAGTTTTCCGAATGCCAGGTCCGGCAGGTCTTCAAACAGGTCTGCTATCGCGATCCGAACGGTACAGCTGACGCTCAGGCGGTCGAAGACATCGCCAATATCTTTGAAGCCAACAACCGAAGCATGAAACGCGTGTACGCGGAAACGGCCGCTTACTGCATGGGCGAATAGCCCGGCTGCGTTGCATCGCTACATCTCCAGGAGAACAGGTTGTGAACAAATTGACTCTTAGCATTTTTTGCATCGCAGCGATCACGCTGATGACGAGCGCCTGCGTGCGTGACGAAAGCGATCCTGCGCAGGCCAGTGCAGGCACAGGCACCGGCGGCGGCTCTGCCGGCGATGGTGCAGGCTCGGGAGCCGGCGACGGCGGTGCAGGCACCGGCGACACGACACCGGACCCGGTTGATCCCAATCAACCGCAGGAACCACCCCAGCTCGCGGACCAGGTGCTGTTCGAGCAAACGCTCTACCCGCATCTCAGGGACACCAGCAACTTCTGTGTGGGATGTCACGAGGCAATCCAGATACCGACGATTGCCGCAGCGGATCCCACGGTTGCGTACAACGTAATCACGACACAGCAGAAAGTCGACATCAACAATCCGGCATTGTCGCGCGTCTATCAGCGCGTTGCAGTCGACCGCCACAACTGTGGCGGCGATGCCGTCTGCGACCGAATCGCCGCCGACTTTCTTGGTGCCATCCAGAGCTGGGCAGATCAGGCGATGCCGCCGATTCCGCCATCCGGCACGGTGCTGATGAGCGCGACGACAACGTTCGCTGACGGCCAGGCAAACGCCGGCAATCGCGTCGACGACAGTCAGATCGCGCTGTTCGAGTTCGACGAAGGCAGTGGTGACGTTACGGTCGACACGAGTGGCGCAGGTACACCGATCACACTGCAAATCGAAGGGATGGAGTGGGTCGAAGGCGGACTTCGCAATGTCTCCGGCAAGGCCGAAGCCAGCCTCGCGGATAGCCAGAAGCTCTTCGACACCATCACGCCCGTAGGTGAATTCACCATCGAGGCCTGGATTATCGCGGACAACAATACGCAGGACGGTCCGGCGCGCGTGGTCAGCTATTCGTCATCGACCACGGTCAGGAACTTCGCACTGGGGCAAAACGCCATCTATTATCAGCTGCGCAATACGACCGATGCTTCCGATGCCAACGGCGAACCGAATCTGGAAGCCGTTACCCAGCAGGTCGACACCGTGTTGCAGCATGTCGTCGTTACGTTCGACGAAGATGTCGGTCGCAAGGTCTATATGAATGGTCAGCTCGATATCGAGGAGGATGCTCCGGCAACGCTGGCATGGTCCAACGATCAGGTTCTGGTGCTCGGCAACGAAGTAACCGGCAATCGTACCTGGCAGGGCGTCTTCAACCTCGTCGCGATACACAATCGCGCACTGTCGGGCGCCGAAATCCTGCAGAACTACCAGGCCGGCGCAGGCTCGCTCACGACGCTGAGCTTCGATGTGTCGAGCATCGTCGGCGGACAAAGCTCGATCGAGTTGCTCGCGGCACCGATCGACGACTACTCGTACGTATTCGTCGATCCGGTGCTCGTCAGCGACGTCACACCCGTGCGGGTAAAAAATATTCGGATCGGCGTCAACGGTGACGTTCCTGTTGCTGCGCAATCCTTCCGCCGACTCGACTTTACGGCCCAGGCGAGCGGCGCTCGACTGTCGCCCCTGGGCGCCGTCATTCCGGTCGATCTGGGACCCGAAACGGACCAGTTTCATCTGGAGTTCGAAGTTCTCGGCAATCAGTCCGGACTGGCCGAATCGATTGCTCCGGCAAACCCGCCGATCCCGCCGCCGGACGTCCCTGAGCCCGCCGTCGGTATGCGTACCTTCTCGCAGGTCAACAACACCATGGCAGCATTGACCGGCGTCGACCCTGGGAACGGTGAAGTAGCCAGCAGATATCAGGATCTCCGGGATTCTCTGCCACCCACGTTCGACGTGCTCGCCTTCTCATCGGCCCAGCAGATCGCAATTCAGCAACTCGCTACGACCTATTGCGGCGTCATCGTCAACGATGCTGCAAGCTGCAGCGATTTCTTCGGCAGCTGCGCGATCGATGTAAATGGCAAGGCTACCGTCGCTGCGACGCTTTACGATCGCTTCGTTGGTCAGAACATCGCCAATCAGCCTGACAGCGCAGGCTTCTCGAACGCCATCGTCGGTGTACTCGATGACCTCGGCTGTACCAATGGCTGCTCGGGCGCAACGGCGGAGACAGCCCTGCACGCCAGCTGCGCTGCCGCGCTGTCGAGCGGCGCCGTCACGATCAACTGATTCAAAAGAGGAATACCAGCATGGGCAAGTACATCGAAGAGCGGCGACGGCGAGAGCGTCTGCATCGTGAGCTCGAGCAAAGGATCGAAGCTGACTGTCGCAGGAGCGGCCATGCGCGGCCGACGACCCGGCGCGAGTTTCTCGGGCGTGGTCTGATCTCCGGCGTCAGCACGGTCTTTTTGCCGAGCCTCGCGGGCATGCTCGCACGCGAAGCATATGCGCAGACCGGCTGCGTGATCGACAACAATCCGCTGCTCGGCGCCGGCAAAATCCCGTTTATCGGCATCGACCAGGGTGGCGGTGCAAACATTGCGGGGTCCAACGTGATCGTCGGCGGCGCCGGTGGCCAGGAAGACTTCATCTCCGCAGCGGGCTATGCACGGCTCGGACTGCCGAATGCGATCATTCCGCAAAGCGTCGGTGTCGACCGATCCTTCGGTATCGCGATGCACCCGAACAGCGCGCTGCTGCGAGGCATGCTCGACAAGACATCGCCGGCAACTCGAGCGAATGTCAATGGCACGGTCATACCGGCGCGCTCCGAGAACGATACCGACAATAACCCGCACAATCCGATATACGGCATCGCACGAGCCGGCGCGAACGGTGAATTCGCGGCTACGATCGGCACGCGCAATTCCGAATCCGGCGGACGATCCGAGGCCCCGGATTCGATGATCGACGCGAGCCTGCGGCCGACTCGGGTATCCAATCGCAGCGAAGCGATTGGGCTCGGCGGCGGCGGCGGAACGGTCGAAGGATTTCCCAACGGGCGCGTCGCCGAGGCTTCTGCAATCATCAGTGCGCTGAAGCTCGGCCAGATAACCGAGGAACAGGCAACGAAAGATCTCGTGCAGTGCGGCTTCGACAAGACGACGGCAACGTTCAACAGCGTCGTGGCCGAATCTGACCTGGATCCGAACGCCGATCCGATTCTGCAGAATATCTTCCCGGGCGCAGAGCTGGATGATGGAGACTTCCGCAAGGCGGCGGCGGCGATGAAGATCGTCATCAACGGTTACGGGGGTGCCGGCACGATCGAGTATGGCGGCAGGGATTACCATCAGGATCCACGCGATGAGACCGATCAGAAGGACTTCATAGTCGGCCAGGTCATCGGCGCTTCATTGGAATATGCCGCGCAGCTCGCCAAGCCTCTGATGCTTTATGTGTTCAGCGACGGCGCCGTATCGGCCAACACGAATCTCGAGGAAGACGACGGTAACGGTGTTCAGAAATTCCGCTGGGAGAACGACAGCTCAGGCTCCGCAGCAAGTGTGATCTTCGTCTATAGTCCGAATGGCCAGCCAGCGCTTCGTAACGGCGCCGCATCTCAGCAGCTCGGCTTCTACAGCGACGGCGGTTCCATCGACCGCTCGTCGAGCCCATTCGCCAACAGCGTCACATCTCTGGCGGAAATGGTTGTTCTAAACTACATGGCCCTGCACGGCGAAGAAGCAATGTTCGGCAATGTGTTGAACAATCCGGGAATAGGCACCGGCGCGGCGGTAGATCCGTTCATTGCTTTCGACGCGATCGTCTGAAGAGTGACGTAATGGGAGCGCCCGACCGCCTGTCCGGAACACACCAGGCCAGTGACGAATTCCAGAGCATCGAGAGCGCTGCGAAGGATCTCGTTTCCCGCCTCGCGTGCCCAAATTGCGCCGGTAACGACGAGCTGGTTGCCACAGCCGATTCGCTCGTATGCGGGCACTGCGAAACGCGCTTCCCGATATATCGCAGCGGAACGTCCGCCATTCCATGGATCTTTTCCGATCCG
>JASFSB010000218.1:0-4842 GCA_050114615.1 Gammaproteobacteria bacterium | reverse complement strand
ACCACCCATGTGCTTCTCGTCGGCCTGGGCGGCCTGGGCTGCCCGGTGGCCACCTACCTGACGTCGGCCGGCGTCGCGGAACTCCTGCTGAACGATTTCGACACGGTCGACGAGAGCAACCTTCCGCGCCAGATCCTCTTCGCGCCTGAGGATGCCGGACGCTCGAAGGTGCAGGTCGCCGCCGAGCGGCTCAGGGCGATGAATCCTGAAGTGCATCTGCAGACGATCGACAAACGGCTCAGCGCGGAGGAACTCGCGCAGGTGCTGCACGACACTGATGTCG
Organism: Gammaproteobacteria bacterium; assembly: GCA_050114615.1. Classification (GTDB taxonomy): domain Bacteria; phylum Pseudomonadota; class Gammaproteobacteria; order Steroidobacterales; family Rariloculaceae; genus JAHEEO01. The sequence goes on along the minus strand of JASFSB010000218.1, from coordinate 4,559 downwards.
TGCTTGACGGTACCGACAACTTCATGACGCGTTTCGCGGTCAGCGACGCCTGCAGCGCGGCACGGGTGCCACTCGTGTCGGGCGCGGCCATTCGGCTCGAGGGTCAGGTGGCGGTCTTCAGAAACGATCGTCAGGGGCCGTGTTACCGATGCATCTACAGTGAAGACGACGAATGGCTCGGTGACTGCCAGGGCAACGGTGTGCTCGCTCCGGTGACCGCAACGATCGGCTCGATGATGGCGCTCGAGGCCGTGAAATTGTTGCTGGGTCTCGATACAGGCCCGCCGGCGCTGCAGCTTTGGGACGCGCGCAGCAACGAGTGGACGCGGGTCGCGGTCCGGCGCAACCCGGATTGCCCTCACTGCCGCCCGTGAATACTTCCGCCAGTCGAAGGAAGTCGTTTCAGTGCAGGCTTGCCTCGGGCGTCTCGCCGCGCAGAATCGCGACGATCTGCTCGGGCGAGTACTCGAAGGCGCGGTTGCAGAACTCGCACGTCAGCTCGACCGTGCCGCGTTCGATCAGAATCGACTCGAGTTCATCGCGACCGAGCATTCTGGTTATTCCGGCCAGGTGCTCCGGCGTGCAGCGGCAGTCGTGCGCCACTTCGCGAGGGGCAAACAGGCGGATGTCGTATTCGGAGAACAGCTGCCTGAGCAGCTCTGCGCTGCCGGCAGTCGCCAGTTCGCTGTGTCGCGTCGTCGCTGCAATGTCGCAGACGGTCTGGAATTCCTCCAGCGACTGTGCCCCGGGCAGCATCTGAAGTATCAGGCCGCAGGCCTGCTGTGCATCGCTGAACAAAATGAGCTGTGTCGGCAGCTGCTCGGACTGCATGAAATAGGATTCGAGACATTCACTGATTCGGCTGCTGGTCAGCGGAACGATTCCCTGCAGATAGCCATTCTCTCTGCCTGTGTCGATATGAACACTGAGCCGGCCTTCAGCGAGCAGCGCTCCCGCCGTTCGCTCATCGTCCCTTTGCGCCATTGCGCGGACACGCAGGTCGCCGGAGCATTGCACGACCAGCAGGCGCAACGCACCGTCGCTTTGCATCTGAATCGAGATCTTTGGCTGGCCCTTCAACGAGGCGCCCAGCAGTACGGTCGCGGCAACGGCTTCTCCGAGCAGTCCGCGAATCTCCTCGCCGTAGTTGTGCTGCGCGATCGTCTGCAGCCAGGTTTCGCGCAGTCTGACGATTCCGCCGCGAATGCCGTGGTCTTCGAAAATGAAGCTTTGCGCTTCGTTCACTCCGGGATCCCCAGTTTCTCACGCAACATGTCGTTGACCTGCTGAGGGTTCGCTTTTCCCTGCGATGCCTTCATCACCTGGCCGACGAGAAAACCGAGCACCTGCCTCTTGCCTGACCGATACTGTTCTGCCTGGCTCGGGTTCGCAGCAAGGACTTCATCGACCAGTGCTTCGATGCTGGCTGAATCCGTGATCTGCCTCAATCCGCGACGGTCGATGATCTGCTCGACCGTCCCTTCACCTTTCCACAGTGCATCGAACACGTCCTTGCCGAGCTTGCCGGATATCGTGCTGTCGGCGATTCGATCGAGCAGACTCGCGAGCATTGCCGCGTCCACCGGGCTTTGCTCGATGCTGAGCCCATCCTGATTGAGTGCGCCGAGCAGCTCGGACGAAATCCAGTTGGCAGCGAGCTTCGGCTTCGCGTTCGTCTGTGCAACGACCGCTTCGAAATAGTCTGCAAGCGTGCGTTGCGCGGTCAGGACCTCGGCATCATAGGCGCTGAGTGCGTAATCGGCGCGAAACCGGTCGCGCCTGGCATCCGGAAGTTCAGGCAGCCGCGCTCTGATTGCTTCGATGCGCTCGGCCGTGATCTCTACGGGCAGCAGGTCGGGATCCGGGAAGTAGCGATAATCGTTTGCCTCTTCCTTGCCACGCATCGGGCGCGTCGCACCGCGATCCGCATCGAACAGGCGCGTTTCCTGAACGATGGTGCCGCCGTCCTCGATCGTGTCGATCTGGCGCTGCGCTTCGATTTGGATTGCCTTTTCGACAAAGCGAAACGAGTTGAGGTTCTTGAGCTCGGTACGTGTGCCGAGCGGATCGTCAGACCGACGCCTGACCGATACGTTTGCATCGCAGCGGAACGAGCCTTCCTCGAGGTTGCCGTCGCAGATGCCGAGATACTGCACGAGCGTATGAATCCTGCGCATGTAGTTGCCGGCCTCTTCGGCGCTGCGCAGGTCAGGCGCCGAGACGATCTCGAGCAGTGGCGTGCCGGCCCTGTTCAGATCGATGCCGGAGCGACCATGAAAATCCTCATGGAGAGACTTACCGGCATCTTCCTCGAGATGAGCGCGAATGATGCGGATCGTCCTGCGCGAATTTCCGCTTTCGATCTCGAGTGTGCCGTCGTGGACGATGGGCAGCTCGTACTGACTGATCTGATAACCCTTCGGCAGATCGGGATAGAAGTAATTCTTGCGGGCGAAGACCGATGTCTCGGCGATCGTGCAGCCTGTCGCCAGGCCAAATCGTATCGCCATGTCGACGACCTCGGCGTTGAGCACGGGAAGCACGCCCGGGTAGCCGAGATCGACGAGGCAGGCCTGCGAATTCGGTGCTGCGCCATAAGCCGTCGAAGCGCCGGAGAATATTTTGCTGCGTGTCGCGAGCTGCGCTTGAATCTCCAGACCGATGACGATTTCCCAGTCCATGGCGAATCTCAGGCAAATGCCGCAGGTGTGAGTTCGTGCCAGTCAGTGACACGCTGAAACTGATGCGCAACACGCAGCAGCAGACTTTCGGCGAGATGCGGCGCGATGAGCTGGAGACCGACCGGCAGGCCCCGGACGAGTCCGCATGGCACGGACATCGCCGGCAGACCGGCCAGGTTCGCGCCGATTGTGTAAATATCATTGAGGTACATCTGCACGGGATCATCGGCCTTCTGCCCGATCGGAAACGCCGGCGTCGGTGTCGTCGGGCCGGCGATGACGTCGACGTCGTCGAATGCCGCAGCGAAATCGTCACTGATGAGACGGCGGACCTTCTGCGCCTGCAGGTAGTAGGCATCGTAATAACCGGCCGACAAAACGTACGTCCCGGTCAGTATGCGCCGCTTGACCTCCGCGCCAAATCCTTCGCCGCGATTTCGCATGTAGAACTCACGCAGATTATCGCCGGCCCGGGCACTGCGATAACCAAATCGAATGCCGTCGAAGCGTGACAGATTCGATGAGGCTTCAGCCGGCGCGACGACGTAGTATGCCGGCACGGAAAGGTGAACGTTCCGGAGCTTGACCGGCTGCAGCCGCGCACCCAGGTCTTCGAGCGCACCGAGCGCCTCACGCACGGCCCTGGCGTTGTCAGGATCGAGGCCCGCATCGAAAAAGTCCTCCGGCACGCCGATCCGCAATCCTTCTATCGAGTCCGCGAGGTTGCCGACATAATCGGGAACCGCTTCGTTCAGCGAGGTCGAGTCGCGTTCGTCGAAGCCTGCCATCACGGCCAGCATCAGCGCGGCGTCCTCGGCGGTGCGCGTAATCGGACCGGCCTGATCGAGACTCGATGCGAAGGCGATCATGCCGTAGCGCGAAATCCGGCCGTAAGTCGGCTTGAGCCCCGTGATGCCGGTCAGCGCGGCCGGCTGGCGGATCGATCCGCCCGTATCCGTGCCGGTCGCTGCCGGGCAAAGCCGTGCCGCCACGGCGGCTGCCGATCCGCCCGACGACCCGCCCGGGACGAGGCCGGCCTGCCAGGGATTCTGCACGGCGCCATAAAAGCTCGTTTCATTCGATGAGCCCATCGCAAATTCATCCATATTGGTCTTGCCGAGCATGACGGCGCCGGCATCGGCCAGCCTCGCAACGACAGTCGCGTCGTAGGGCGACACGAAGTCATGCAGCATCCGCGACCCGCAGCTCGTACGTACCCCGGCCGTGCAGAAAATGTCCTTGTGGGCGATCGGAATGCCGGTCAGCGCCGTCGCATCGCCGCGGGCGATGCGTGCATCGGCGGCGTCGGCCTGCTGCAGCGCCAGTTCCGGCGTAGTGGTGATGAAGCAATTGAGCGAATCATCGTGTGCGCGGATGCGATCGAGCAGGGCCTCAGTCAGCTCGCGTGAGGATATCTGCCTTTGCTGCAGGGCCTTTGACAGCTGCGCGAGAGTCCGTGTGTGCATAACTGGTGGCGACTGGCCGCCGTGGGGGCGGCATTCGGGGGCTATTCGATGACTTTCGGAACCAGATACAGCCCGGATTCGACCTCGGCGGCGTTGCGCTGGAAACGCTCGTGTTCGTCAATCTCGGTCACAGCATCGGGGCGCAGGCGCTGCGGCATGGCGAGCGGGTGAGCGAGCGGCGCTGTCGCTGAAGTATCGACGGCCTGCAGCTGATCGACGAGCTCGACGATGCGGGACAGCTTGCCGGTGAAGTCAGCCATCTCGGCGTCAGTCACTTCGAGACGGGCGAGCTCGCAGAGTTTCTCGATACCTTCGGCTTGCAGTGGCACGGCGACAATGTGATAGGCGTATCACATCGCATAATACATGTTGCTTGCTGAATGTCCTACCCGTTGCTAAAGTCGTTGTTTGG
>JASFSB010000217.1:0-4871 GCA_050114615.1 Gammaproteobacteria bacterium | reverse complement strand
ATGTTACCCAGACCAACGGTCGCCGAAAGCGCAGTCGACAGCGCCTCGAAGTGACTAATCGCACCGGGATCGTGACTGTCGTCATACTTGCCGCGCACGACGGCAACGCCGTGCGTCAGTGCCCGATATTGGCCGAATCCACTCCAGATCGTGAACAAAACGCCGGCGCCGAGCAGTATGAACAGCGCGTAGTTGTGCCAGATAACATCGTTCGCTGCATTGATCGCGCCGACAAGTACGTCCATCTCTTACCCTCAGATCGCCTTCAAATCGAAGTGAGCGTCCGCTCGAACAGCCACAACGCGGCAACCGAGCCGATTGCGTAAGCCGCGAGCTGCGCCAGCCAGTCCGGACCACGTACCGACAGTGTTCGGGCCGCCCAGCCGAGCGCCAGTATGCAGGCAACGAATGCCAGCTGGCCAATCTCGACGCCGACGTTGAAAAACAGCAACGACAGCGGAATCGCATTCTCGGGGAGACCGATCTCCGACAGCGCGCCGGCAAATCCCAGACCGTGCAGCAAACCAAAAGAAAATGCCACGATCCATGGCGCCCTTTCTGCAAGATCGTCGGGCACCGATCGCGCGCCGCGCTGCTCACGCCGCGCCAGTTCGGTGGCGAGGAACAGGATGCTCAGGGCAATGATCGCCTCGACCGGCGCCGAGGGCAGATGGACATAGCCCAGCGCAGCGGCCGCAAGCGTGACGCTGTGGGCGAGTGTGAAGGCGGTAATTGTCGCAACGAGCCGCCGCCAGCCCCGTACAAGCAGCAACAACGCGAGCACGAACAAAAGGTGATCGATCCCGAGCAGGATATGCTCGATACCAAGCGACAGGTACGTCACGATGACATCGAATGCCTCGGCTTCATACGGTATGTCGACGGCCGGCGCCTCCGGTACGAGACGATGAGTGAAGCTGCGGCCATCGAGAAACCCGACGCGCAGCAGGACATCCGTTTGCGTCGCTTCGAGACCACTGACGACGAATCGCTTCCCGCGCAGCCCCGACTCGCACAGCAACACTGCGTGCATGAGCCGCGCATCTTCGACAGTGAAGCGTCGAACGTTGCCGTCCACACTGCAGCCGTCCGGCAGCTGTGGTTCGAGCACGTCGGAAAGTCCGCCCGATATCGACACTTTCCACTGCGCCGCGAAGACATTCGGCGCCGTTTCGGTAAGCCCGAAAAATCCGGGACTCAGACGATGCGCGGCCGCGTAGTCCGCAGGAAATACCAAAACCAGCAGCGCCAGGAATACCCGGCCGTATGAGTGAACGACGCGGTGCATCACGATCAGTTTGCGCTTTCGAGTTCTTCGGGCCATTCGATGACAACCTCGTAGCGCTCACGCATGGCCGCCCAGGCTTCGGCATTTCGCTGCGCGCGCTGGTCTGCGGCGAATGCCTCGCGCACCTGCTCGCGAACCTCGGCATAATCCGGCTGCCGCGCCGCTCGCCTTTCGGTTACGCGCGCGAGATGCAAACCGAAGTCCGATTCAAACGGCCCTGCCCAGACACCGGTTTCTGCCGCGAACAACGCCGTGGCCATTTCAGTGCCGAACAGAATATTCAGACGGTCGCGCGTTGCCAGAGAAAATGCGTCGCCCAACGGCGTCGAATCTCCAAACGAGGCTGGATCGGCGCCGCGACGAAGCGCCGCGAGCGCGGCAGCGGCATCCGCTGTTATCGCTTCGCCGCGCTGGCCCGGACTGAAGTAAAGGTGGTCGAACGTGACCGCTTCGGGCAGGGCAAACCGCGCGGGCGCGGCTTCGAAGAGCTCGCGCAGCCGGGCTTCGTCCGCCGGTTCGGGATCTGCGAGATCTTCGCTGACGTAGCGCATCTTCTCGATCAGCCGCGTCCGCACCTGATCATCATCGGCGTCCAGCCCCAGCGCGAGTGCCTCCCGATAGTAAATCTCGTCGCGAATGACGGGCTCAATGAGCGCCTGCAGTTCGGCTCGGGTCGGGGTCCTTCCACCCGGCAAAATCTGACTTCGCAGGACCGCGCGTATCTGGTCTTCGCTCAAGCGGACCTGCTGCGGATCCGACTCTGAGCTGCGCCACGTCAGCACCGCAAACAAGACGGCACCGATCAGCAGAAAATGCACGAGGGGATCGCCCGGTAATTTCCTCATGGGGCGCATGATCCCCTATCACCAGGCCCGATGTCACGGCTCAGCGCCCCGCGAGGCACTGCGCCGACGCACCAGATGCCCAGGTCGGACCCCGGTGTGTTTCACTCGCCTGACGCGAACCGTTATAGTCGTTCAAACCTGAATTTAGGAGGATGACAATGACGGACGAACACGACAAAGTCGATCGCCGCTCATTCCTGAATGGCGCCGCCGGTGCTGCGGCGGGTATCGGAGCCGCTGCTCTGATCGCCAGACAAGCGCAGGCGCAGGACATGCCGCCGGGCGCCGTGGCTCCGACGAATATGGAAGGCGCTGCAGCGAATCCGACACGACTATACCGGCTCGAAGCGGACGTGACGGACTGCGAGGTCACCGGAACCGTTCCGGAAGATCTCAATGGTGCGTTCTATCGCGTCGGCCCGGATCCCCAGTATCCGCTCGCTCCGGGCAATATACCGTTTGACGGTGAAGGCCACGTGAGCATGTTTCGAATCAAGAACGGCCGCGTGAATTACCGCAGCCGATACGTTCGCAATGAGCGTTATCTGGCGCAGGAGAAAGCAGGCCGGATTCTGTTTCCGAAGTACCGGAACCCGTCGCAGGACGATCCGTCCGTTGCAGGTCTGAGCCGCAGCACGGCGAACACGCACATCATCAATCATCGCAACGTACTGCTGGCACTGAAGGAAGACAGCCCGCCTGCAGCGCTCGATCTGCTGACACTCGAAACTCTCGATCCCGTCTATACGTTCGACGGTCAGCTCCCGAGCCAGACCTTTACGGCCCATCCGAAAATCGATTCGGAAACCGGGAACATGGTTGCGTTTGGGTACGAGGCGAACGGCTTCGGCAGCGACGATGTTACGTTCTTCGAATTTACGCCCGCCGGTCAGCTGGTCTGGCAGGCGACCGTCCAGGTACCGTACGTGGGCATGTTGCACGATTTCGCCGTGACGCAGCGACACGTCGTACTGTATGTCATTCCCTTCGCGATGGACCAGGCGCAGATGGATCGTGGCGGCGTTCACTGGTCATGGGATGGCACCAGGCCAACCTACTTCGGCGCGATTCGCCGCGACGGCAACGGGTCCGATCTGCAGTGGATCGAAGGCCCGACGCGCAGCGCGACGCATGTAATGGGCGCATGGTCCGAGGGTGAGCAGGTGTATGTCGACGTCGAGATGTCGATGTCGAATCCTTTCCCGTTCTTTCCACAACGCGACGGCGCGCGCTGGGATCCGATTGCCGGCGCAAGCCACATCACGCGCCTGTCGGCAGATCTGTCGCAACGCAGACCGCGCCGATACGGCATCGAACAGCTTTATCCGCATCAGGGAGCACTGCCGCGCCAGGACGATCGCTACAATACGATGCCTTACCGCTATGGCTTCCTTCCCTGTCCGGACCCGAATGCGGCACCCGGCACGGGTGGCGCATGCTATGCGCGTTTCGATCACCAGACCGGCCGCGACACACTGTTCAACGCAGGGACGAGAACGACGCTCGGCGAGTGCTGCTTCGCACCGAAACACGCGGATGCACGCGAGGCAGAGGGCTATCTGATGGGCGTGGCAACGCGCAACGATCAGGGGGGTCGCGGCGATCTCGTCATCCTCGATGCCGAACATCTCGACGACGGGCCGCTCGCAACGGTGCATCTGCCGATGCGTGCAGTCGGCCAGATCCACGGCTGGTGGGTGCCGGAGGCGCAGCTGCCGATCGACGTCCGGAACAGCTGACAGCGCGCGGGCGTTGCCCGAGTGATGCGCCCGCCGTTCGGGCCATACTCACTTCGGGCGCATCACTCGGACGACGCACTCAGCCGGGTCACTCGGCGGCGTTGGCCCACTCGACGGCGGCGAGCTCGTCAATGATGGCGAACCAGTTCTCATACGACTGCGCCTGCGATCCGCTGGCTGTGTATTTGCCGGCGATCACTATGCCCGGCGTGCCGCTGACCCGATAACGCTCGATGAGATCCCTGGCACGCTGTATCTTCGTATGGACTGCGAACGAGTTCAGCGTCGACAGGAACGTCTCCTCGTCGACGCCAAACTGAGAATAGAAATCGGCGAGTTCTGCTTCAGTCTGCATGTAATTGCGGTTGCGGTGGACTTCGTTGAAAAACGCCGCGTGTGACTGCTCCACGACGCCGAGTGCCTGTGCCGCGTAATAGGCGCGCGCGTGAAGCTCACTGAGAGGATTCCATGGCGCCGGCACACGGACGAAGTTCACGTAGTCGGCTTTATCTTCGTCCCAGGCTTCAATGTATGGCTCGAAGTTGAAGCAGGCCGGACAGCTGTACTGAAACACCTCGACGACTTCGACCATGCCATCGTCGGTCTCAACGGTCGGCTGCGCCGGCGTCAGCCGCGTATAGTGCTGACCCTCCTGAAAACGGCGCTCGCCGAGGACGGCCTGACGCTCTGCCTGACTCATTCGCTGCGGTTCGGCAACGGGCGCACTTTGTTCGGACTGCTGTGCGTTCGAGCTCCCCTGAGTAGCCGGCTGAGACGGAGTTGGCTGCGACTGAGCAGCCCCGGCGCCCGGCTGAGGTGCGGAGGATTGCTCACCTGAACACGCGAACAGAAACGCGGCAGCAAGCAGCAGAGAGATTTGCTTCGTCATTATTTCGGCCTCGAAGACCCGCGGTCAGGCGATCATCCTAACGCATCGGATTGGCCGTACAAAGCCGGTCGGGTTTCAAAAAAAAGCGCCCCGCAGGGAGAGTTGAGGGG
>JASFSB010000216.1:0-4872 GCA_050114615.1 Gammaproteobacteria bacterium | reverse complement strand
CGCAACGGCGGTGACCGCGACGGCCAGCCGTGGCTCGCGTCGCACCCAGTGGCGAATGCGTTCGGTAACTGACGGCCTGCGAACGCTGACCGGACGGTCGTCGAGAAACGACCGCAGATCGTCAGCGAGTTCTGCCGCCGTTGCGTAGCGATCCTTCGGATCCTTGCGCAGACACTTCAGACAGATCGCCTCGAGATCGGCCGGCAGCCGCGGCTCGCGCTCGCGCGGCGGCACGACTTTCTGGTTCACCACCTGCTCGAGGGTCGCCTGCGCGCTCGTTCCGCTGAACGGCGGCAGGCCTGTGACGAGCTCGTACAGCACACTGCCGAGGCCGTATATGTCGGTGGCGCGGCCAATGAGGCGATTGCTGGCACTCACCTGCTCCGGCGCCATGTACGAAGGCGTGCCGGAGGTGTCGCCGCTCATGTCGGCGAGCGCCTGGTCGACGCGCCGCGCGAGACCGAAATCCGCCACCAGCGGCTGGCCCGACTCGTCGATCAGTACATTGCCGGGCTTCAGATCCAGATGCAGCACGCCGAGGCGATGCGCATAGTCGACGGCCTCGGCGACGATCAGCAGGATCCGTGCCGCTTCACGCGGAGGCAGCGGTCCCTGCCGGCCGAGCCGGGTCGCCAGCGACTCACCGCGCACGAGGCGCATCGAGAAGTAATTGAGATCGTGCGCGCTGCCGCTTTCGTAAACGGTGACGATGTTCGGATGCTCGAGTCTGGCGGCGGACTGCGCTTCACTTTGAAACCGCTCGATGAATCGGGTCGGCGCCCAGGGGCCGGCAATCAGCAGCTTTAGTGCGACTTCACGATCGAGGCTGCGCTGGCGAGCCCGATAGACCAGGCCCATGCCGCCGCGGCCGATCTTCTCGAGCAGCTCATAATCGCCGAAGTTGCGCTGCATCGGGTCGGACAAATCCATGTCGAGCGCTTCCGGCGAGAGGAATACGAGGTTGCGCGGCGCCTGGGTTTCGTCCTTGTGTATTCGACGGCTCGCGAACGCGAGCTCGGCGAGCTGAAGAAGCTCGCTTTCCGGCGGCGCCGTTCGCGGAATCAGTGTCTCGCTATTCTTGTCGTTGCTCACTGTTCTTGTCTGGCGACACGATCGTCAGCAGTGTGTGTTTCTCGGACTCGAGCGCATGGGAGTCACCGACCGTCTGCGCGAGTTCCGTATCGATGAGTTCCTGGAAGCGCTGCCGCAGTCGCTTCACGGCAATGATGGCGGCGAGTTGCGAGCTGCCCATCTGCGCGGCCAGCCCGTCGTATTCCGCCTGCGTCGGCTCGCGGCTCAGAAACGGCCGCACGCGATCGAAAAGTTCGCTGCGGCCGCTTTCCTCGGCCTCGTGGCGCAGTCGCTCGAGGGCGTTGGCCAGCATCTCGAGGGCGAATGCCCGATGAAAACCCTGTGACGGCGTCTTTACGTCGGTATTTGCGATGTGCAGTCGCTGTTCGATTTGTTCGAGCGGCCATGGCGGTTGCATGCCGGCATGTCCTGTTTCCGCAGTAATTGCGCGCCTGGCGGCATCGCTGTCGAGAAACTCGGCGAGCTGAGCTTCGAGATATCCGCGAAAACCCATCGCGATGTCGGATTGCTCGATACGCAGCATTTGCACGAGATGGCTCAGAAAATGCTGGACGAGCCGGTTTGCAGCCGCGGGCGCGTGGCCGCAGAGGCGAACATAGGCATAGACCGGTACCCAATAGCGCTGGCACAGCGCCCGCAGCGAGTCGCGTGCATCGACTTCGCCGCCCTCGCGCACGGCTGCCACCATCGACCACCGAGTGTGGGCGAAATCGATTCCGAATTTCTGTACTGAGATTGCTGATCCGGAATTCATATGTCGACCTCGATCCTCATATGTACTACCGGAAGCGATGCCCCGCGATTACGAGCCTCTGCCGTCGATCGAGTCCATCGTATCGCGCATCCGGCGCAGCTCGTCGCGGATCGAAGCAGCATCCGCTGCGGTATCGGCAACGACCTCCTCGACCAGCTCCTGCAGTCGCGATCGCAATCGGTGTACGGCTACGGCAATCGTATTGCCGCGCATACCGGCGCTGGCTGCAATCCGGTCGTAATCGCCGGGCTCCGGTGCCTCGACGAGATACGGCCGCAGTTCCGCAAACATCTTTTCGCGGCCCGCGATCCGTGCCTCCTCGGCAAGCCGACGCAGCGCTTCGCGCAGCACAGTCCGGGCCCACTCCTGCTCGAACGCCTGCTCGGGCCCGACGTTGTCGCTGGCGATCGACTCGAGCGCACCATCGCGCAGCATCGTTGCGTGGCCACCGCGGCGCTGAGCTTTGTCGCGCTGCCACTCGCTCGTCAGGAAATGGTTCAGTGATTTGAGCAGGAACGAGCGAAACCGCCCGCGTTCCCGATCGGCGCTTGCGGGCAGCTGTCGTTCGAGCACATGGGTGAAGAAGGCCTGCGTCAGATCCTCGGCATCGTCTGCGTTGCGCACGCGCGTGCGGACATAGGCGAGAACGGGTTGCCGGTACGTCTCGCACAATGTCGTCAGCGCGGCATGCCCGCTCTCGCCACCGGCAGCGGCGTTGAGGACGATACTCCACTGCGTCGTCTGAAACCGCTCCGCCATCAGTACTCCCAAAAAACGGGCGTGGCAACCGGCCTGCTGTCGTCAGGGCAGCGGCGGCAGCAGCGGCTCGCGATCGGGTGGCATCTGCTGGTTGACCGCGTTGAGGAGCATCGCGGTCATTGTGTAGTCGCCCATGATCATCGTAATTTCGATCGTGCCCTGGCGCCCGAACAGTGAAACCATTTTCGCGAACATCTCAGGAGAAATCTGACGATCGCCGCGCAACAGCGCCCGGCCATATTCGATCACTGTGGCTTCCTTTTCGGGCAGGCCATCGACCGGTCGGTTGAACTTGATGACGTCGATCACTTCCTGGCTGACGCCTGCACGCTGTGCACCAACCTCGTGAGCGCTCCACTCGTATTGCTGATTGAACTCGCGCGCCGGGACGAGCGTACTGATCTCGAAGAACTGCCGCCCCGTGATCGTCCTGCGCAGCAGTTGGTTCATCACGTCGTACGGCTCGGCGGCCGCAATGCTGTACATGGAGTTCGCCGGCGGACCGAGGCGCGGCAGGTTGGTATCGGTGCCGTTGATGACCTCGAAAATCCGCTGGCCTTCCGCGTCGAGCGAGTCTTTGGGGATCAGCGGCAAGCGCGAGTATGACTCGGGGTCGATGTCGGGCGGCAGCGGCGCCCGGGTCGACTGCGCGAACGACATCGTCGTAGCGGTCGCCATCAGCAGGAACAGGATTTTTTTCATGCCCCGGATGACGGCACGAGAGCGCACCGGCGCCGGATTTCGCGCGCGATCGACCCCGGAGCGATGAATCCGGTAAGGTCCGGGACGGTCGTTTGCGAATGTTCGATGCGCAAAAGGAAAAGGATCTTGATTGAGCTGTATCACTTCGATAACTCCATTTGCTCTGAACGCGTCCGTATGGTTTTACAGGAAAAAAGCATTTCGGACTACGTTAGTCACCCTGTCGATCTGTTCGCCGGCGAGCAGTTCGCGCCGGAGTACCTAAAGCTGAACCCGCTGGCACAGACACCGACGCTGGTCCACGACGGTGTGGTCATCCGCGAATCGTCGCTGATCTGTGAATACATCGATGATGCGTATCCGGAGCGCTCCCTCAAGCCGAAGGATCCCGCCGGCGTTGCCCATATGCGTGAATGGGTCAAGCGCTCGGACGAGCGGCTCTATGAAGCCGTCGCCAGCCTGAGTTTCGTTTCGGTTTTCCGGCAGGCGCTCAACGCCAAAAGCGCTGAAGACAGGGAACGACACTTCCGCAGCCAGACGGACCTGCATCGGCTGATGCGGCAACGTTCGTGTGTCGACGAAGGTTTCAGTTCGGATTATGTCCTGCGCAGCGTCTTCGATGTCATGCGCCTTGCGGAGGATCTGGATAAACAGCTCGAGTCTCACGGACCCTGGCTGATGGGCGAGCAGTACACGCTGGCGGAGATCAACTATTCGCCCTTCCTTGCGCGCCTGGACGCCCTTGAAATGCTGGACGTGCTGTTTGCCGGGAAGCGGGCTGCGGGCCGCTGGTGGCGCGCATGCGCAGAGCGCCCGAGCTTCGCCGCCGCACGAGTCGGGCCCGCGATCGGACGCGAGGCGGCGCACTACGCAAACTGCGGCCGCAGCGTTCGTGCCGAACTCGAAAGTCTGATCGACCGTATTCGGACCAGCAGCATCTATGATTTGATTTAGCTGGCAGGAAGCGTCCGAAAATGGCCGCACTGGACCGACAGCGTGTACTATGTTGTCGGTCCACCGGGCCCGTACCGGATACGAGGATTACCGCATGGCGATCAAGAAACTGTTTTCGTCGAAGGGATTCCTGATTTTTCCGCTGGCGCTGCTGCTCATCTACTGGGCGCAGATGTACTACCAGGGTATGGATATCGAAGTGCCGATTCGTGGCGCGACGACTTTCGCGACCCTTGCCGTGATGATCCTGCTGGAACTGGCGTTCCGCTACGAGAAGCGTGTTTCGCAAAAGCCGCTCGTTCTCAGAGACCTGTCTTCGACACTGATGAATCTGTGGGTCACCGGGTCGGTCATGTCGATGGTCTTCACGCCCGTCGTGTTGTTCCTCCCGGAAATCTTTTTTGGCCGCAGCCTGTTTTTCGCATCCTCGGCACAACTTGGGCCGTTCTGGCTTCAGTTGATTCTGGTGATCCTGTTTTACAGCCTGATGAAGTACGCCATTCACCGGATACAGCACCGCGTTTCGTTTTTATGGGAACTGCACTCGTACCATCACAGCGTAACTGACCTGAAGGCGAGTAACACGTTCGTTTCCCATCCGCTCGATTTCG
>JASFSB010000215.1:0-4878 GCA_050114615.1 Gammaproteobacteria bacterium | reverse complement strand
CGACTTTGTCGAACGCCTCGGCATCTCTGTCCGCAACGGCCATACCGGAAACGAGCGTGAGACTCTGTTCGTATCGCGCATCGGGTTCAGGATGCGTGGTCCATACTGTCGCGATACGTGGCCGCAGACCTTCGAAGTCCTGCCGCAGCAGATCCATCAATTCCGGCATTGCGTGCGGGTCGAACCCGGCTCGACTAAGCATCTGTGGTGCGCGGTCATCAGCTTCCTGCTCGAGGTCGCGACTGAACTGCAACTGGTTCAGTAGTGCGAGCAAGCCGCCGGTCAGAAACATATCGAAGACATCGAGGGCCTTGATACGAAACTGAACGACGCTGTGGTGGCCGGCGACGTGATTGATTTCATGCGCGAGCAACGCTGCAAGCTGAGACGAATCTTCGAGCCTCGCAAGCATTCCGGTATGGATGTAGATGCGGCCGTTGGGCATTGCGAAAGCATTCGGCGACGGATCACGAAGTACGTAAAACTCATAGGCGAAATAGTCGTCCGTAGGCTCAGGGGCAAGCGCGTAACCGATGTCGCGCACGAGCGACTCGATCGCAGCGTCGCGATGGAGAAACGAACGTCGCAAAAACTGATCGTGATACTGATCCGCGGTCTCGATCAGATCGTGAGGCTCTTTACCGCGCAGCTCTACCGATTCGTAGATTCCCTCAGCGGCCGAAACGCGATGGAAGCCGGCGTCGCCAACGGCGAACAGGCCTGTTATCAGGCACGAAAATATACGCGCGGCTGTCATACTCGCGCAGTCTAGCTATGCGGACGGTTTCGGCCATGCTGCAGGTCACAGACCGCGGCACTGCGGGCGCGCGGTGTCTGCCGGCGATCCGGGATGAAGCCCGAAGCACAGCATGCGCTATGATGGCAGCACTCGACGGGGGCCGGGATGAACAGAAAAACGACAAGCGCGGCCGGTTTGCTGATCGCGCTCGCGGCTGCATTTCTCTTCGCGGAGTATGGCTGGCGCCAAAGCGCACTGATGCTCGTCGGTTCAGTTGCGGGAATCGCCCTTTATCATGCCGCGTTCGGCTTCACATCTGCGTGGGGCAATCTGATCACTCACGGTGACGGTTCGGGTCTGCGAGCGCAAATGCTCATGCTCGCTGCGACGACCATCGTCTTTCTGCCTCTGATCGCACATGGAGAGGTATTTGGGACCCCTGTGCGCGGCAGTGTCGCGCCACTTGCGCTGGCCGGCGTCTTCGGTGCCTTCCTGTTTGGCGTCGGGATGCAGCTCGGTGGCGGCTGCGCATCGGGCACGTTATATACGGTCGGTGGCGGCAGCACGCGTATGTTCGTCACGCTGCTCGGGTTCATTGCAGGGTCTGTGTTCGGCGCCTGGAACCTCCCCTCATGGGACAACCTGCCGAATATCGGCACGTTCTCGCTGCTGGAAAATTTCGGATTGTCGGGCGGACTCGCCTCCAATCTCGCGCTGCTTGCTGCCGTCGTCGGATTCTCGATCTGGATCGAGCGTCGGCGTCGCCTGCGCAGGCCGGCCGGGACATCGAAAAACGATCGCGCATCGCGCTGGCTGACGGGGCCCTGGCCACTGGCGGCAGGTGCACTCGCGCTCGCGCTCGTCAACGTCGCCACGCTTGCGCTTGCGGGCCGCCCTTGGGGCGTGACGAGCGCCTTTGCGCTGTGGGGATCCAAACTGCTCGGCGCAACCGGCCTGGATGTTGCTGCATGGCCGTACTGGTCATCCCCGGGACGCGCCGCTGCGCTGGCCGGGCCCGTATTCAACGACGTGACGTCGATCATGAATATCGGCGTCATACTCGGTGCGCTGCTCGCTGCGGGACTTGCGGGGCGGTTTGCCCCTGTCTGGCGCGTCCCCCTTCACTCACTGACGGCAGCGCTGCTCGGCGGAATTCTGCTCGGATACGGAGCTCGGCTCGCTTACGGATGTAATATCGGGGCGTTTTTCAGTGGCGTAGCCTCGTCGAGCCTGCACGGCTGGCTCTGGTTCATCGCCGCATTTATCGGCAACATGGCAGGCACACGGCTGCGACCGCTGTTCCGGCTCGCATAACTCAACCAGAAACCGGAGAGGAAACCAATGTATCAACTGATCCGTCGACTGACCAGGAAACTTCATGTCACATTGCTCGTTGCGGCCGGAGCGACGCTGGCGGCCTGCGGCGGCTCCGACACCGGCGATATGGCGGAACCCGCAGCGAGTGCCCCACAGGACGCGGGCGTGCGCTACGTGGCCGATCGACTGATCATCGGCGACGGCCGGGTCCTGGAGCCGGGTGAGATCCTCGTGCGCGACGGCATGATCGCCGCAGTCGGGGAGCCTGGCAGCACCGGCGGGGGCAGTGTCATGAATCTGAACGGCATGACGATCATGCCGGCAATCGTTGATGCTCATGTGCACATGAGCACGAATCGGGAGGACCTGCTGAGAGATCTGCGACAACGCGCTGCAATGGGTGTCAGCGCCGCACAAAGCATGGGTTCCGACGGAGTGGATGCGCCGCTCGAGCTGCGCAGCGAATCGATTCCAGGCGCCGCACGCTATCTCTCGGCCGGCCGCGGCATCACGGCGCCGGAACCCGGGCGCACGGAAGTGCCGCATTGGGTCACGAGCGAAGCCGAGGCACGCCAGGCTGTGCGCGCAGAGGCCGAACGCGGTGTCGATATGATCAAGATCTGGGTCGACGACCGTAACGGCCAATACGACAAGCTCAGTGAAGAGCTCTATTCGGCCATCATCGACGAAGCGCATACGCGCGGCCTCAGAGCGGCGGCTCACATATTTGCGCTCGAAGACGGAAAAGGCCTGCTACGCGCCGGCATCGACGTATTTGCGCATGGTGTGCGCGAGCGCGATATCGACGATGAGTTCATGGCGCTCGTCAGCGAACATCCCGACGTGATACTGATTCCGAATCTGCCCGCTCGCGGCGTGCCATTCGAACTCGACTGGCTGTCCGGCATTCTTGACGCCGATCAACTCGCGGCACTCGAGGAGAACAACGTCGAGAATCCCGCCGCGCAGGCAGCCTGGGGCATTCAGGCACGCAATCTCGCGCGGCTCAGCATCGCCGGCATGAAGATCGCCATGGGCACTGATGGCAACACATTCTGGCAGCCGCATATCGAAATGGAAGACATGGTCGCTGCGGGCATGACGCCGCACCAGGTTCTCGTCGCGGCAACGAGCGGTTCGGCGATGGCGCTCGGACTCGACGACACAGGCGTGCTGGAGGCAGGCAAGCGCGCCGACTTCATCGTGCTCGGATCGAATCCGCTCGCCGATATCAGGAATACACGCGACATCGCTGACGTGTACCTCGCAGGAGTACAGGTCGATCGTTAGTCGCTGACGTTCCTGCCGGCGTTACGCTGTGGCGGGATGAGCGCCCGGTAGCGCCGGAGGTCCGGCGGCAGCAGCGCACCGCCAGAGGTTTTGCAGCGGTCACACGATGTCGTGGGACAGCGTGTTGTGATGCGCCCACAAACCACGGTGCGTCGCATCGATGAACGCCAGCGGATCATCAAACGAACGGCCAAGATCGTTCATGACCCCGGCGTCGATGCAATCCTGTGCACTCATCCCCTGGCGAATCAGCTCGACCATACGATCGAAGATCGTCGTCATGAGCGTGAGTTCAGCCTCGACGTAGTCGCGCCCGACCATCGGACCGTAGCTCGGCATGAAGCGCGTCTGCGAGTCAGAAATGTCGAGCAGCGTCATCAGCGCGTCGAGACGTCCGCCGATCCAGCCACCGCCGAACCAGTCGAGCACAGGGTCGATTTCAGGTGAAATCGCATCGCCCGCTGCGATCAGATTCTGTTGAGGAAAACGCACATAGATATCGCCATCGGTATGCGCTTCGAGCAGATAGCCGCATTCGATCGTCTCGTCGCCGACACTGAGCATTTCGCTCGTGTAAAACGTTTTCTGCGGAACACCTGCGGGAGGCAGTGGAGATGCATAGCGCTCCTCGCTGCGCATGTAGTAACCGACCGCCAGACGCTGACGCGTTTTCGCATGCGCGACGATCTGCGCGCCGGCTGAGCCCAGGCGCGCATTACCCGCCGTCTGCTCGGGATGCCAGTGGGTATTGATCAGTGTATGCACAGAGCTTCCGCCGGACAGGCTCGCGAGCGCATCGTCGAGCGCACTGCCGGTATCGTTACCGCTGTCGACCAATACGAGACCATCGGAGGTATCGCATACGAGCACGTTACCGCCGAGCCCCCGAATCACGAAACAGCGCTCACCGAGTCGCTCGACCGCAGCCTGCGCGCGAGCGCTTCGCATGGATGCACAGTAAGCAACCATAGCGACCGCGTCGAAAAGCCATTGGCGTCTGTTCATGGCGCTGAATGATATCTCAACCGCTCTCTCGATTGATTTCCTATGGGCTGCCTCAGCGACCTGATTCGAGGGGCAATTCCCCGATCCAGCGCTTTGCGCCGGTATAGGCCTCGTAGAGTTCTCTGTGGGCGCTCAAAGACATGTCACCATCACGAGTGTAGTACTCGGTGACCCACTGAACGAGAAACGACAACTTTTCGTCCTGCTCTTCCCTTGATCGATATTTGTGTGGCTCCCACGGGCGCGACCGGCAGTTCGAGTTGCCAATGATCGCTATGCGAACGTGCTCATGCGGCATGATAGTTCGTCGGGCTTGCGCCCGCCTTGCGCCAGACGCTCGCGAGCCATGGCTGTCGCTCGATTGGCAGGCCCGCAGGTCGGAAATAATGTTCCAGCTCCGAAAAGCCTGCAGCCTCGACAAATGCTCGCCACGTTTCGAGGTCGTGATAGACGCCATAGCGCCCCCGATTCCAGCCCTCCGTGTTGTCCCCGCGTGGATTCGACGCGAACAGCACGCCACCTGACTT
>JASFSB010000214.1:0-4921 GCA_050114615.1 Gammaproteobacteria bacterium | reverse complement strand
AAACGGCGCAGCAGCTTCCAGAGCTCTTCCTGGACAAGGAAAGGATCGCCGTAGCCTTTGAACGCAAGATCGCCGTCGAGTATCTGCCCGTCGAACCGGCCGAGAAAATAGACTTCTGTCGGCCAGACATAGGCTGGCCCCAGCAGCTCGAGCGCGGAATATGTCGTCACCAGCTTCATGACCGACGCCGGATTTCTCGGCACGACAGGCAAATGGCTCAGCACCGGCGTGCGGTCGTCGGCCCGCTCGATCACGATGCTGACGTCAGTTTCAGGAATGTCCAGCGCTTCGAGAACGTTCGCGATGCGCTCGGGAAGCTCGGCGCGCCCGCCGGTGCTCGTCAGCGCCAGCGACAAAGCACAAACAATGGCCAGGTGCGCTTTGCGACTCACGATTATCGAACCGCGACCATTGCAGCGAACTCCGGCCGAGTATCGATCAGAATCTCCCAGGCGGCTGCGCGACTTGCCGCATCACCAGGCAAATCATCGATTCGCATATCGGTGCCGGTCAGCTCCGCCGCCACCCGCAGCAGCACCGCCCGCAATACGTCGTCCGGCAAAGCGGCGAAGGCCGGCGAATAGATCACGTAGCTCAGCGGGTAGCGAAACAGGCGTGAGTCGAGATCGAACTCGCGCAGCGATCGGCCACGCGCATCCCGCGCTCCGCGCGCGGTAAATGCCGCCTCGAACCCGGCAGTGCCTGACACGGGATCGGTAAAACCCGGCGTGCCTGCAAACAACAATGCGCGAACGAGCGGCTCGACGTCGAACTGACCGTGCTGTCGGGCGTCCCAATTGAGACGCACTATCGCATTCTGCACGGTGACCTGATGCTCGAGCACCAGCAGCGCCACGATGTCACTCTTGTCGGTCAGGTAGGCCGAAACGTCGAGTAACCCGGTGAGGTCTGTGTGGTTGCCGTTGCGCAGTGACTCAAGGTCTTCGAGGTCGTAGACGGAGTCTACCGCGATGTTCCCGAGGTGCACCTGCTCACCGTGCATTCCGCTGACGTACCAGCCTCCCCAGCGACTGCGCAACGGCGTACGATCGCTCGTCAGGATCCATCCCTCGTGCGCAACGATCGTACCGTCCTTACCGGTGTATCCCGAGCCGGTGATGAATCGCGGAACGCCGCCACCGGTCATCGAATAGGAATCATGGCAACTCAGACACAGGCCGACGCGGCGCTCGGCCGCTGGCGTCGGCGACTGTGAAAGCGTGTAAAAGACGGGTCCCAGCCCGGCGTCCAGCGCTGCAAGTTCGATCGATTCGGCACCTGGAACCCAGGCAACGTAGAGATCGTCGCTGAAATAGATCGCGCGCGGTGATGCGGCTGTCACGCCTTCGACCTGCAGGCTGGTCCGGGAGAAGACGAGCACCTGGGAACTCGGGTCGATGTCCAGGGCATCGAGCACCGCATCGAGATAACCGCGTTGCGCGTCGAATGACAGTGTCACGCTGCCGTCGTTGATCTGCCCGGCAATGCGGCTGAGTGGATCGACCGGCACGCGCTGCGCATAACCGATGGCCGGGTATTCGCGATCATAGCGAAAATCCGCTGGCGCATCGGCGGACTCTGCCGCGCTGTTGTCGCTACGCTGTGTCGGCGGCGCCGCGGAATCGCAGGCGCATAAAGCGGCTGTCAACACGATCAGGGCGCATGGCCGCGCACTCCCGGCAACCGCTCGAGTCATGTGCAGCAGAATCAGAACAGCGCGCTGACGTCGATCCCAAGCGAGAGTGCCGCAGCTCCAAGTGCGACACGTACCCACTTGCGTTGCCGGTCTTCGAGCGCATCGAGACGCTCATCGATCTCACGCACTCGACTCTGCAGTGATTGCATACCGCTGCGCAGCGAATCGATCGCAGGATCGACGGCTGAATGTGCCTTCGCCGCAGTCGCGGCAACGGCAGCGGCACCTGCCGCGACTGGTGCACTCCGCAGAAGTCTGCGCAGGAAAACTCGTCGTTGTAGTTGTTCCATACGGACTGGTCTCCGTCAGTATCGTGCGCGCCGGCTCAGCGCGGCGCGTTGAGTTCTATTGTACCGGAGACATCGACGGAAACCGTCTGTGTCCCGGCTTCGAGTGTCGGCTGCGCGACATCGGCTTCAGCCACCATCGCCCGAGTTCGGAATGCGATCGGGGCGACTACGCCGCCGGTGTTGATGTTGATCCGCACGATTCGAAAGCCGGAACGCCCAAGCGCCTCGGCAACGAGCGTCGCGCGTCGATTGAAGGACTGCAGTGCCGCCTCGATCAGCTCGTCATCGGCCGCCTCGCGCGCTTCGCGCGAAACCTGATAATTGACCGATTCGATCGCGACTCGCTCCTGAAGCTCTCCAAGCAGCTCGCTGAGTCGGTCTGAATCGCGGCTTTCGAGTCGCAGCGACTGACGTGCCTGCCACGCGATGATGCGCTGATTGTTACCGTACACCGGATAGCTGTTGTACCGCAGCGTCTGCGACGTTACACCGCGAGCCGATTCCGCAAGATCCAAAGCCCAGCGAATATCTTCATTGACGGTATTCGCCGCCTCTGCCTGACGTTCCGCCTGTGCCTGGGCATAGACGACCGCGACGAGTTCGTCGTTCTCGATTTCACGTTCGGCCGTTGCCGACAGATCCACCTGATCGTAGACGACGGCCGGCTGAGCCCGCGATGCGCCCGCGCAAAAGCTCCCGCTAACAACAGCCAGCGCAAATATGACGGTGCTGTTTCGGCTCATCATCGTGTATCCATCATCGCATAAAGGATCAGACGTTGCTCAGCCAGACACTCTGGTACGGCTCCAGCGCAATATCCCGCTGTTCCTTGCCGATCTGAACACCGGAAATCAAATCTCGCCAGACGGCAGTACTGACGAGATTGACGTTCTCGAGCGACACCGTCTGAGGCTTGTCCGTAACATTGCTGATGCAAAAAATGTCCTGTTCGCGGTCGATCGACTGCCGCCAGACGCCGAAAATCTCGAGCCCGAGATGAAGCGTGAACTGAATCGCATTCGGGTGAAAGGCCTTTTGCCTGCGACGCAATCGGAGCAATTCAGTCATGCCTTTCAATACCTTTGCCTCCTTCGAGCTCTTCCTGGAGAGCAGCGCTTCGATTTCCTGGCGAGGCCAGACATGCCGGTTTATCGATCGCCGCTGCCCGGTTTCGGCCATAGCTTCGAGATCGTTGGGCGTACCGAGCAGACTGTGAATGTACAAAGCGGGAATCCCTTCGAAAGACAACATGATCGCGTGCGCGCAGATAAAGCGCTCGATCTGATGCGAGTCTGCGCCTGCGATCGTTCCGGCCAGCGCGTCGAACAGGCTGATATTGGCCTCGTACGGCCGTGCCTCGCCGCCGGGACCGGTTCGCATTGAAATCCTGCCGCCGAAGCTCGTCAGTGCATCCAGCAGTTTCGTCATTTCCGTTGCCGACAGCAGGCCGTCTGCCGGGCGCAGGCCGATGCCATCGTGCGAGGCGATGAAGTTGAGATAGGCCGTGCCATTGCGTGCCGGCGGCATGCTCATCATCCAGGTCTTGAGATGGCGGCAGTCTCCGGTCAGCAGCGTATGGATCAGCAAAGGTGGTAACGAAAAATTGTAGATGGCATGCGCCTCGTTTGCGTTTCCAAAGTAAGTCAGGTTATCGCGGTTCGGCACGTTCGTTTCAGTGATGAGCATGACATCATGTTCGTAGTGCTCCATGAGGGTTCGGAATAACTTGACGATCTCGTGCGTACGCTGATCGTGCAGCGAACTCGTGCCGGGCTCCTTCCACAGGAACGCAACTGCATCGAGCCTCAGCACACGAATACCGTTGTCCAGGTAATGCCTGATGATCTCGATGAAGCGCAGCAGTACTTCCGGGTTGGAGAAGTCGAAGTCGATCTGATCGGGTCCGAACGTGCACCAGACCCAGCGTTCTCCGTCAGCCGTTTCGACCTTGTTGCGCAGCGGCGTCGAGCGTGGCCGCACGACCTGGCTCAGATCGTCATCCGGTGACACCTCCTTGAAATAGTCCCGGCCCGGGTCTTTGCGCTCAACGAAATTCCGGAACCACTGCGACTGGCTGGACGCGTGATTGATGACGACGTCGGCCATCAATCTGTAATGCTGAGCGATAGCGCGGACGTCCTCCCAGCTGCCGGCCTCTTCATCGACACTGTAGTAATCGATAACCGCGAAACCGCCGTCCGAGCTGTGCGGAAAGAACGGCAGCACATGGACACCGTTGATCGAATCGGCCAGGTGCTCGTCGAGAAACTCCAGCAGTGACTGCAGACCCGGACGACCCCGCTCGTGGATCGTGCCCGCATAGGTAATCACCCAGCAGTCAGTTTCGTCCCAGCAATTGCGAAACGGTTCGGGTGTGGCGTACTTACCGCCGTAGCGCATCGCTTCGACGACCGGCGTAACGAGTCGGCGCGCACGCGACGGCCCATAGATCAGCTCGAGATGCTGGCGAACGCTCGCACGTAAAGCGCGAATGCCGCTTTTGCGGGACATGTGCGGAATTCTCTTTTAACTGACCAGGTCTTCGCGGTCCTGCTCGACCGCCTGAATCAACTCATCGAGCACACCGGGCATCGCGCTGATTACACGATTCCAGGCAGGCACGAAAGGCTGATCCATCGGATTCTCCAGAAACTCTGCACCGGCCGCGACGATGTTACTCGCGAACAGCTCGACGGCCTGCTCCTCGGTGTGGCGATCGTAGTTCAGCCCGTTTATCGAGGCATCAGCCGCAAATACT
The DNA here is from genome assembly GCA_050114615.1 of Gammaproteobacteria bacterium. Lineage (GTDB taxonomy): Bacteria > Pseudomonadota > Gammaproteobacteria > Steroidobacterales > Rariloculaceae > JAHEEO01. The sequence continues at coordinate 177 of JASFSB010000214.1, read as the reverse complement.
TCGACGAAGTCGAGCGCAACGCGGTAATAGGTTGCCTTGATCGTCCGAACCTTGTCGATTGAAAAGCTCTCCCCCTGTATCGCCAGCTTGCGAAACAGCGCTTTGGCGATGTCGACACTCATCTTCGACAGGCCGCGTGTTGCATCTTCAGGACTGAGGTCCTGGTGTTTGTGATCG